>JAEELH010000200.1 GCA_016288825.1 Lachnospiraceae bacterium
ATGGCAGAATCAATACTGTCAAAACCAACCTCTACAGGAAGATCAACAGGCTCATCATCTGCAGCATCCGTAAGCAGGATCCTGGTCTCCTCAGGAGAAAGTGCTGAAAGAGATCCGCCTACAGCAAGTACTCCCTCATTGTCTCTGCCGTGCTGGGCAAGACGCATAAGCTCGTCGCGCTTGGACTCAAGCAGTTCCTTGTACTGGCGGAGCATAGCTGCAAATGCGCTCTTATCATCATCAAAAATAGTAATGGATATGTCCCCGTCTGCAAGGACAGCCATCTGAACATTGAGCGTACCGCTCTCAATATGAAAATCAACCGCATCCTGAGCCGCAGTCAGGACATCCCTGAGAAGATCTCTGGCCTTTTCCCGATCGCTCATAAGATCGTCGAGGTTAACCCCTCTCTCATCAAGCTCCTGTCTGGTAATATGGCAACTGATGCAATTCTTATCTACTCGTCTTATCGTCATAAGATTATCCTCTTAAACACATGCATATATATTTTTCCTATTATATCTTTTATCGGCAAAAAAGTCTAGTTAATTAAGGCAGACTTAAAACGCATAAGTGCTCTTTTACTGTACATTTTTGACAGTAATGGCCTTTTTTGCTATTATGGGGGGCGTTAGCATGGTAAAGCAGAAAAGAAAGGACAGCATTATGTGGTATGAAGAAGCCGTATTCTATCAGATCTACCCTTTGGGGCTTTGCGGTGCCCCCTTTGAAAATGACGGACAACCCGAAAGTCGCATCCTTCGCATTCTTAACTGGATTGATCATCTGAAAAAGCTTGGCATTGACGCCGTATACTTTTCTCCCCTTTTTGAATCAGATACACATGGATATAACACCAGAGATTATCGAATGGTAGATACTCGTCTTGGTACGAATTCGGACTTCAAAAAAGTCTGCGATGCCCTCCATGAAGCCGGGATCAAGATCGTTCTTGACGGTGTTTTCAATCATGTAGGCCGCGGTTTTTTTGCCTTTAAAGATGTTCAGGAAAAGAAATGGGAATCCCCTTACTGCAGCTGGTTTGCCCAGATCTCTTTCGACGGCAACAGTAATTACAACGACGGATTCTGGTATGAAGGCTGGGAAGGCAACTACGACCTTGTAAAACTCAACCTCAGAAATCCCGACGTGGTCAATTATCTTCTGGACAGTGTAAAATACTGGATCGATGAGTGGGATATAGACGGACTCAGGCTGGATGTGGCATATA
The DNA here is from genome assembly GCA_016288825.1 of Lachnospiraceae bacterium. Lineage (GTDB taxonomy): Bacteria > Bacillota > Clostridia > Lachnospirales > Lachnospiraceae > Weimeria. Next base: position 1,232 of record JAEELH010000200.1, read on the forward strand.
TGGTAGACCGGGATTTCCTTCGTACTCTCCGCAGCAAAACCTCAGAGTGGAAGGCTGACTTCCCCCTTATCGGAGAGATGATTGGCGGTGACTACAACGCCATCATGAATGATGAAATGTGCCATTCCGTTACCAACTATGAATGCAGAAAAGGAATTTATTCAGCTCTGAATTCGGACAATCTTTTCGAGATCGTCCACTCTCTTATGAGGCAGTTCGGCCCCGAACAGTGGTGCCTGTATCGCGGACGCCATCTTCTTTCTTTCGTGGATAATCATGACGTAGATCGTGTTGCAAGTATCATGTCGGACATAAAAAAACTGCCTATAGCATACGGATTTGTTTTTTCCATGCCGGGTATACCCATGGTCTACTACGGAAGTGAATGGGGAATTGAGGGCAATAAAAGAGACGGGGATCCCGCTCTTCGACCCGAGATTGAAAAGCCTCAGTGGAATGAACTGTGTGATACCATAGCAGGAATGGCTAAGGCACATAAGAACAGCAAGGCGCTGTGCTATGGCAACTTCAGATCCGTAGTGCTGGAAAACACGCACTGCATCTACGAGATGAAGAGCGATGATGACCGTGTACTGGTGGCCATGAATATTACCGGCGAGCCCTATACTGCCCACTTTGATGCTCAGGCGGGACGCGGATTCGATCTTATTACCGGAGAAATGATCGATTTCGGAGGCGGTCTTGATATACCTCCATATACAGTTTACTTTATAGGAAATATGGACTAATATTCATAAACCATAAAAAAACCACGGATACAATACCCTTGGCGACACGCTCCCGCTCCTTCGCTATGAGCACTTAGCGGCCATATTGTGGCCGCTTACGTGCGATGCATGCCGGACCCTTAACGAGCAAAGCGAGTTTAGTAGTCCGGCGGTTTGTGCACAAACGAGGGTCGCTACGGGTATCATATCCGTGGTTTTTACTACTCTTCCTGAATTCCTACACTGCGGACGGAAGTGGAGTATATAACCCCATAGTGTATAAAAACCGCTAATATAGTATCCGTAGCGACCCTCGTTTTCCGTCGTCACTTACGCGTCGTATTTTGACGCGTTATGTGACGTGACGAGAAAACAAGGAGCGAAAGCGTGTCGCCAAGGGTACTATATTCGCGGTTTTGGTTTCAGTAATATATAAGTATAGGATCACTTCCGCCCCAGTTCAAATGCCTTCTTGTTGAGTTCAAGAAACTTCGGCGGAACACACGCCTCTATGGCGCTCATCCACTTTGCATCATCGATATCAAAGTACTTGGAAGCACGGCCGAGAAGTACCAGATTAACTGCCTTTACACTTCCTGCCTCTTCAGCAAGTGAAAGCGCATCCATAGCATCAACCGCAGCCCCGGTACTCTCCATCTTGGATACAAGACCCTCGGGGTATTCTGCAGCTCCTGTAATGACAGGCATGGGATCGATCTGCTGTGTATTGGTAACGATCCTGCCTGTCTTTTTCAGAAAAGGAAGATGTCTTGCAGCCTCCAGAAGTTCAAATGAAATGATCAGATCAGCCTCTCCCTCATCTATAATGGGTGAGTAAACCTTGTCACCGTAGCGTACATAGGTCACAACCGAACCGCCTCTCTGGCTCATTCCGTGAACCTCGGATACTTTTACATCATATCCCTCTTCTACCAAAAGATGTCCCAAAAGCTTGCTTGCAAGAAGGGATCCCTGTCCGCCTACGCCTACGATCATTACGTTTTTAGTGTCCATTTTATTCTCCTAAACTTAGTTTTATTCCATAGTCTCAACTGCTACAAGATGCTCCTCACCGTACATCTTACGAAGCTTGGGCTTTTCGATCTTGCCCGTAGGGTTCCTGGGAACATCTGCAAAGATGATCTTCTTGGGGCGCTTGTATCTGGGCAGTTCCAGGCAGAACTCTTCGATCTCCTCCACAGTGCACTCCATACCTTCCTTAATGGAAATGATGGCACCCGCGATCTCTCCCAATCTCTTATCGGGAAGTCCGATAACAGCCACATCATTGATCTTGTCATGCTTGCGCAGGAAATCTTCGATCTGTACAGGATAAAGGTTTTCTCCACCGGAAACGATGACATCCTTTTTACGATCAACCAGGAAGATGAATCCATCCTCATCCTGCATAGCCACGTCACCGGTATAGAGCCAACCGTCCTTGATACACTCTGCTGTAGCCTCCGGATTGCGGTAATAGCAGGTCATAACACCGGGGCCCTTGACCAGAAGTTCTCCCTCTCTGCCCCGAGGTACATCCTCTCCGAACTCATCTACTATGCGGCACTCCCATCCGTATCCGGGTACGCCGATAGCACCAACCTTGTGGATATTTTCAACTCCGAGATGAACACATCCGGGTCCGATTGATTCGGAAAGTCCGTAGTTGGTATCGTACTGATGATCCGGGAAGTACTGCTTCCATCTGCGGATAAGTGAAGGCGGAACAGGCTGTGCTCCGATGTGCATAAGCCTCCACTGAGAAAGTCTGTAATCGGACAACTTAAGATCCCCGCGGTCCAAAGCATCCAGGATATCCTGAGCCCAGGGCACCAGAAGCCATACTATAGTAGCTCCCTCTGCGCTGACAGCATCAAAAATATGCTCGGGAGATGTTCCCTTGAGAAGCACTGCGGCTGAACCCGAAACAAGACTTCCAAACCAGTGCATCTTAGCTCCGGTATGATAAAGGGGCGGAATGCACAGAAAAACATCATCATGAGTCTGTCCATGATGCTTCTGCTCTACTATAGCTGCATGCATAAGGCTTTCGTGATTATGAAGGATAGCCTTGGGGAATCCGGTTGTCCCGGAACTAAAGTAGATCGCAGCGTCATCTGAATCGGAAATATCGATACCCGGACGCTGTGAAGAGCAGTCAGCCACTAATTCGTGATAACTTTCAGCAAAGGTAGGACAATTCTCTCCCACATAGATGAGAAGTCTCCTTTCGGACAACTTGTCGGCAATGGATTCCACACGACCGATGAACTGGGGTCCGAAAATAAGTACATCAACCTCTGCCAGATCTGCACAGTACTGGATCTCATCAGCTGAATAGCGGAAGTTAAAAGGTACTGCTATGGCACCACTCTTAAGGATACCAAAATAAATAGGCAGCCACTCCAGGCAGTTCATCATAAGGATACCTACCTTGTCCCCGCGCTTGACATCACGGGAAAGAAGCATATTGGCTACTCTATTGGCCTTTTCATCGAAAACAGACCAGGTGATCTGACGCCTATAGGGCGCATCCGGCGTAGGCTGGATCAGTGAATACTCCTTCCATGTTACGCGACGGTTTTCCTTTTGCTCGGGATTACGCTCGATAAGCGCGATCTCATCACCGTATTTGTCACTGTTCATTTCAAGATAGTCTATTATTGGCATCGGTCTGCTCCTTACTTTTTATTCATACTCGAAAAGCGGATCTCACACTCTGCCGTGCAGAAAATGGGAACCATACCGCTTTTTTTATATCTGTTCTGAAGATCCGCAGAGGTTACTTCAAATTTACGCTTACAATACGGACAAACAAAAGTTAAACTCTCTGACATCTCACACCTCTTTGATCAATTTTTAAAACACACCAACGGGTAGTATATCACATGATAATATGAAAAATCCACAAAATCAGCGTTTTCCGTAGTGCATCATCTGAACCTGATATCCATCAGTGCACAAAGATTACCCGTCAGCGCTATATATACGCAATCCGTTCCTTCGGGAACCACCGTAAGGCAATCTATGGAAATTCCTGCATTTTCCGTTTCCATCCTGATACGGTTTTTCCTACGGCTAAGTCTGATCTCGTAATCAAGACCCTTTTTATTGATCTCTTTCCAGGCATCCCAGCCGCCAAAATCACTTCTCTTATGGACCGTAAGTTTGTTCTGCGCCTTGCCTTCATAAGTAGCATCATCACCATCCAGTCTGATGCAGGCAAATTCCTGATAATTCCTGCCTGTCACCTCACCGTCATCCGACGAGTACAAAAGAAGATAAGGGCAGTGATGTACCAGATCTGCTATAGGCAGACTCTCGGTCCTAAAGAAGATCCTCATGCCATCCTCCACCGGTCTGGCCTCCGATGTCGACTCTCTGTATCCGTCAATCTGGATATTGGGGATATCGCCGTCCTTACGGGTAAAGAAGTCGACTTCCGGCGCGATCCTCTCGATGTCGCCCTCCTTCACCTCATCATGGGTCTTTGTAACGGTAATATTCCTGATAGTACAGTGCTCTCCGGCCAAAGCCAAAAAAACATATCTTGTGGAATCCGGAAGTGCCATGATCACACTTCTTTCCGAATACTTTGAGTTTATCCTTATCTTAACATGATCCTTGAGAAGAACAGCCTCCAACTCGTAAGCCATCCACTCATTCTCATCCGTTCTTAAGGGATCACTTATGGTTGTGACCTCACTTTTAGAAGTCCGGGCAGCAGTACATATAACATGACCATCCATCCAGATCTCACCGAATTCCAGATAACGAAGATTTTTAATGGTCCTTTCGTTGCGATGCACACATCTGTCAAAAGAATCAAAAAGAATAACCGTCGGAAGAGCATTCTTTCTTTCGTATCCTACATCGGGACGGGATTCAAATCTGAGTTTCAGATACTCACCCGTTACTCTGATACCGTCAGAAACCTGCTCCTTGTAATTATCAAAATGCATCCTGTTAACGACGGTGATATCGCTCTTGTCGGCTTCCTCCACATACTCCTCGTCCGCTTCTTTCATCATGTATTCGGTATCTCTGTCGATCATACCTATCATGACATCTACAATGTGCGGATCAAATTTCTTTCCGGCTTCGCTGGCAAGATTCTTTCGAACCCTTCCCTGCGCCATAGGTTCTCTGTCATCCTTGTAGGAGGTCATCTCGTCATATGCGTTGGCCACAGCGACTATCCTTGCCGTAAGCGGTATATCCTCTCCTCTCAAGCCTTCAGGATAACCCTTGCTGTCATATCTTTCGTGGTGATATTTGGCAGCTGTTTTTAAAAAAGGATAATCATCCACCGTCGAAAGGATTTCTCCTCCTGTTATCACATGCTCATGAAGGATTTCTTTTTCCTTTTCCGTAAGCCTTCCCTTATTTTCAAGAATGGTGTCCGGTGTAACTATCTTGCCTATATCATGCAATACGGCAGAAAGATAGACTTTGTAACACTCTTTTTCACTCATTCCAAGATTACGTGCTATCTCTCTGGAATAATCCGCAACTCTCTGGGAATGACCGCCCTTTCGGCCTTCTCTGGAATCCACCGCCCTTGCCACAGCCACTGCCGTCTGCTCAAAAGATTTCATTACAGAACGATTGGCCTCGTTAGCCTCATCCAGTTTTCTTTTCTGGGCCGATTCATATTTTTCGTTCATCTCCATTATGGCAAAGATATACAAAACGACACCTGTTGCAACGATGGACATGTTGGTAAGCGAAACTCCGTAGAAGAACGCCTGACAAATGGAGGCGATTATGGGAAGTATGGTAAAAAGAAGCATGGGAATGCTTATAAAGAGGCTAAGTTTGCCGGCATACTGGAATACCACCGAAAGCTGGATAAACAAAGCCAAAAAAGGGATCAGATAGCAAATAATAAACCCCGGTCCCCTGTGATACGCATTGGTTTCATCAAAATAGTAATAGAGACCTATAAACTGGGATAAAATAACCAAAAACCAACCCACACCTGTAATTATCTCAACGATCCTTAGGCGGAACGGTACCTTTGCAAGTCCGATCTCGTTCCTGCAAAGATCTGACACATAAAGATTGAAAGCGTGCACCACGGATATGGTCATAAAGAAAACCAGGAAATTAGCGATCCTGACCAGCCAGTAGCCCGTATTGCTTGGATCGCCATGATAAATATAGGCCATCCTGTCCGAATACAAAAGAATACATGCCGAGAACTCCAGATCGGTAATTGCAAGCTTTCTTTTTCGGGGAAGAGACTTTGTGATGAGTGCAAAAAAGCCCACCGCGAAACAGATGCTTGACATTCCAAGCATGATATTAAGTTGATGCGCTTGTAAAAACTCAAACATGCAGTTCTCCTTTAAACTTTGGGAACAAGTTCCTCAAGTTTTTCCCAATTGACAAGCTTAAGATTCTTATCGATCTCCTTAATAAGCTGAGCATCTTCCTCAGGAAGCTTATAATCACCCAGTTCATCCAAAACCATCTCAATGGAGTCATAATCCATAAGCGCAACAAAGTCACCAAGTGCGGAATATGCTCCCTTTAATTCGTCCTTGGAGATCTCCGGCTTGTCCGAATCCGTACTTTCATCTTCGCCCAGCCTGCCAAGGATCTCCTTGTATTCTCTGTAGTCGGCGAGAACCATATCCTTGTGAGCCTCGATATACTCCATATCTTTATTATTGCCCGCATCCTCAAGTGCCTGGCAATCTGCAGAAAGCTGCAGGGCTCCGATTATCCTAGCCGAACTCTTAAGCGCATGTACCTTGACAGTTGCCAGTTTAAGATCACCATCCAGGTAAGCTTTTTCGATAAGGTTCGAGTTATCGTCTATGGTGTCATAGAACATATTAAGAGCAAATTCATACTGAGATGCTCCTCCGGAGTTTTTGATACCATCCTCCACAGAGATCCCTTTTGCATTTTCAAGCCAGGACAGATCCTCATTAAGAGAAGTATCCTCCTCCACTGCATCATCCGCCGTAGGCTTGAACATAATGCTTTCAGGAAGATGCTTCATGATAGCGTGCTCAACCGCAACGATATCTATGGGTTTGGTCAGATAACCGTCAAAGCCCTTGGACACATAAAAGGCCTCACCTCCCGCAGTGGAATTGGCAGTAAGGGCATATACCGGCAGATCCGGATGGTCTATACGTATCTTTTCACAGGTTTCGATACCGTCCATACCCGGCATCATATGATCGAGAAGGACCACATTGAAATCACCGGATGCGATCTTGGCAAGACACTCCTCACCGCTCGCCGCCGTCGTAACAAATACCTTGGTAGGTTTCAGAAGTCCCTTGATAACATTAAGGTTCATGGGATTGTCGTCAACCACCAGAATATCCGCATCCGGAGCGATAAATGCAGGTACATAGGCACCACCGGTATTGTCTGCACTATCCTCCATGAAAACACCGATAGGTGTAGGATCAACAAGCTTCTGTCTGAAAGTGAAAAGGAACTCACTGCCCTCTCCGTATACGCTTTCACACCATAGTTTGCCGCCCATCATCTCCGCATACTGTCTGGAAATATCCAGTCCCAGACCGGTTCCCTGGATATTGGAATTCCTAACCTCATCCAGTCTCTCATACGCAGAAAACAGCTTGTCCAGATCCTCCGGTTTGACACCTATTCCGGTATCCTTGACCGAAACAAGAAGGGCAACGCCTGCCTCATTGCGTCCTGTAACTCTGATACCAAGGGTAAAGCCGCCCTCCTCAGTGTACTTAACCGCATTGGTGAGAAGATTGAGGATGATCTGCTTGATCTTGCCTCCGTCACCGTAAAGCCTCTTGGGAAGGTTCTCATCTATATCAAGATCAAAATAAAGTTTCCTCTCCTCCGCTCTCACACGTATCATGGATGAGATACCACGGATAATATCTTCCGTGTTGTACTCCTGTTCCACAAGATGCATCTTACCTGATTCTATCTTGGAAATATCAAGCAGATCATTGATAAGATTAAGGAGTGATTCGGAAGCATACTTGATGTCTCGTGCATAGCCCTTGACAGTCCCGTAATACTCTCTGGGAACATTTTTGGTCTCCTCACGAAGGATCATCTCGTCCATTCCGATGATGGTATTGATGGGCGTACGGATCTCGTGACTCATATTTGCAAGGAATCTTGACTTGGCTGCATTAGCCTGATCCGCTTCATCCCTTGCCTCCTGGATCTCCTGATACTGTCGTCGGATAATGGTGCTGGTCATGATACGCCATACAATAAAACCAATGGCTCCCAATGCCAGGATCATCAAAAATATCCTTACGGAGATCCTTTCGAAAAATCCGGGGATCTTGACTATATGATAAGTGTTGTCGGTTATTACATCTCTCGTTCTGCTGTCAAGTATCTGGATATGCAGATAATGGTCTCCGTAACCGAGACGTGTATACTCAAGTGGAGTCATTTTATTCTGATATGCAGTAATCCCCTCGTCATCCATTCCATCCAAAAATACCCTTATCAATGGATTGGTGATGGTATAGTCTATGATCGCAAGGTTGATCTGCAGTCGGCCCGATCCCTTCGGAAGCTTATACACTCCTGATGCATCGGGAAAGATCTCCTGCCCGTCAAAAAGCATGGACCTGATACCTGTAAGTGTAGTCCCGGAAAAATCATAAGGCTGGCCTATATTGACAAGAGAAACTCCGGTCTGTCCGGCAACATACAGACTTCCACTGTCGTCAAGTCCGCTGTAACACTGCGCAATAGGCATACTCGTAAGACCGTTGGCCCGGTCAAAAAGTTTGTATGTTGTGATATTGTCATCCAATGCATCCTGTGCACCTACAACATAAAGTCCCTGGGATGACAAAAACCACAGGTCATCTCCCACAAATCTGACATCAAAGTTGTTGTTGTAGGGGAAGGTCGTGACAACATTGGTCTTTCCGTCCCGAATATACTCTACCGAACTTGAAGTAATGACCCATATCACATCTCGCAAGTCATCACGCACAAGGCGCATGATAACGTCACTGCTAAGCCCATCCTCAGTACCTTTTCTGCGTACCTTGTCGTCACTGATGATATAGATACCGTCACCGTCACTGCCTGCGTAGATCTCTCCTCCAGGGCCCTCACAAACGGTGAGGATCACTGTATTATCCAAGCCATCTGCATGTCCGTAGATATTAACTATAACTCCGTTTTTGATCCGTACTACTCCGGAATTGGTCCCCACTACAATGCTGCCATCTGACATCTCATAAGTGCATCTGATCTCATTGCTTGGGAACCCGTTGCGTGTGGTAAAATCAGTACGGCCACCACTGACATCAAGTCGAACCAGACCATGTCCTCCGGAAAAAGTCGAAAACCAGGTGTTGCCCCTGCTGTCATTCATGATGCAGCGTATCCTGCAGTTTTTAAAATACTCCGTGAGCTGGTTTTCCTTTTGATGATAGTCCTTATCGATGATACGAAGCCCGTTATCCGTACCTACATACAGATCATCACCTCGCTTACAGGTGGTATTTACTACCTCCGGTTCGATACCTGCAGCTCCGGTTATATCAAGAAAATTGTCGGCAACCAGCTTCATGACACCGTATCTGGACGAAGCAAACCACATATTACCCTGATGATCCGAAGTCATCATCTCGAAAGCATCCTTCATGGGAACGCTTTCAAAAGGGATAAAGCTGTCATTTTCATCCACATAACCTGCTATCTTGTTGGATGAAACCCACAGCCTGCCGCAGGCATAGTGAAGCCAATGGATATTCTCCGCCACTCCGGTATCTATCATCTTCATATCGGAAGCATTTTCTCCATAACGTCCGTGATAAACGTAATGTCCGGCTGTTCCAAAATAGAGCGTACCGGATCTCTCAGGATCCGCAAGTATGGTGGTCACCTTATCCATCCCTACATCAGAACCGGTAAAATAATCCGTAACACCGTAGGTAGAGATCCTGAAGACACCGCCATTACCGGTATTACCGTAAATATACCCCTGTGAGTCCGAAACCAGACGTAATATCCTCTCATTATTGATCCTTCTGTCATCGATATTATGTATCTTCAAAGAAGAATCGAAATAGGAAACACCGGCGGTAGAACCCACAAAAATATTGCCGTCGCCATCCTCAGCAAAGGAACGTATGGAGTTGGAAGGAAGCCCCTCAGCCTTGGTAAAATGGTAGCGTTCCTGTCCGTCAATTACCACAACTCCGCTGTCATTGGTCGCAACCCATATCCTTAATTGACTGTCCTCAAACATATATCTTGCACTGGTAAGGCCATCCTTGACAGGAAGTCTTTCGAAGGATACACCGTCATATTTTATAACACCGCTATATCCTCCTATCCAGATATAGCCATCACTTGCAGCCAGAATACAGTTGGCCTCGGAAGTAGGAAGTCCGCTTTCAGAATCATAAAGGACCGGAAGAAAATAAGCTCCGGGTATCTGACTGCTGGCTGCATAACCTCCACCAACCGGGTGGGAGTCCGAAGCAACAGGCGTCGTGGTATCAGCCACCTCGCCGGCACTTACATGCAAAACAGGCCCTGCCATCATTATGACAAGGCAAATGCCTGCGACAACTGTTTTTACTCCACTCTTTTTCATCATGTCTCCTGATACTTCTTATGTACCTTTTTGACCTCGGCTATTGACTCCAAAAATACCTCAACGCACTTGGGATCAAACTGAGTTCCTGCACCCTCCTTGATCATGCTGACTGCTTCATCAAACGGATACGCCGGCTTGTACACTCGAGGTGAAGAAAGGGCATCAAAAACATCTGCAATAGCCATGATACGGGCTGACAGCGGGATAACCTCTCCGTGAAGTCCCTCCGGATAACCGCCACCATCCCATCTCTCATGGTGATATGCCGCCATGTTTCTGGCTTCCTTCAGATAATTGTCACCCTCCATGGAACTGATGGCGTTATCAAGGATCTTCTGACCCGCCGTTGTGTGAGTCTTCATGATCTCAAATTCTTCAGCCGTAAGCTTTCCAGGCTTGTTAAGGATAGCGTCCGGGATATTGATCTTACCAACGTCATGAAGGGGAGCACTCATCTCCACGTCCCTCATATACTTGTCAGTGATCTTTTCCGCATAGTATCCATTACGTTTGAGGCCCTGCAGGATGATCCGGACATAGGCCGCCGTCTTGATTACATGGGCTCCTGTATCGGAATCCCTGCTCTCCACCATGTCCGCCATGGTAATGAGCAAAGCGTTCTGCATCTTGGCGATGGCTTCGGACTTGACCTTGTTATCGTTGAGCTGATAAACAGTATCACCGGTCAGTTTACAAAAGGCTCTGTAAAGCTGCTCCATCTCGTCACCGGTACGAATATCAAGTTCTTCCAGCTTTTCAAGGCTTTCTTCATTGGCTCCGCCCTTTTTATCCGTCATCTCATTGGCATAGATGGTCATGCTGACGATAGGCATAACAATACGGTATCTGGTGGTGAGCACGCTTATGATAACGATAAGAATGAAGAATCCGGCAAAAAGCAAAACCACTCTTCCAAAAAACTGCCTCTGAAGGTCACCTATCACCTTTGCCTCGATATTGGAAATAGCGTAGCAAAGGCAGTTGCCGTTGGAATCATAAACCGGGAAATATGAAGCAATAAAACTTCCGTACTGATCCTTGATCCGGATGGTAGGCATCTGATTACCTGCCAAAAGATCATCAAGATAAGGCTCATATGTCTCATCAAAAGGAACTACATAACCGGGTGAATCCCCCTTGATAAATGATCCGTCACTAAGTACAGCATCAAGATCAAAGATAACATGACAACCATCTTCTTCTATCCTGTAAACATATAAAAATGCAATATCCGAAGAACTGTTTTTTATAATAGAAAGCCTGTCCTTGGTCTCAATATATCCGGGGGCCGAATATCCCCCCTCAAGATAAGAATCAACCTTTGCAGGGTCGATCTCCTGTGATGCCAGGTAAGCGATCTGTGAAGCAGTTGATGACAGGGAATCCATTGTGTTGTCACGAAAACTAACACTACTGAATACAAGTGCCACAACCGTCATAAGAAAAGTTGACAGGATAATTACCAAATTGATCCTGAATCCAAGAGACATCCTGACGCCGATCCGGCGGGGTGCTGACTCTAACTCCTCCATTGTCAGGGGCTTTTGCCTCCATAGAGACACTTTCACACTGTTTTTGATCTTGGGAGGAATAGTAATGATTATTACCAGCGAAAGTAACACGGAAATAGCCTTGTCAATAACATCCACAATGAAGGTTGCTATCATATGGCAACCCAGATCTCCTATGGACAAATGTCTTGAAAACCATCTGGAAATACTTAAAAGCATCGCGGAACCGGAGGACTTTCCGTAAAGGAACCAGGTCACCCAGGCACCTACGCCACCTCCGATAAAAGCCAGCAGCAGGATGAAAAGCAAAAGATCCATAAACTCTTTTTTTCTACCGCTTTTTCCCTGATTCTTTCTACGGATCCTGTTTTTTTTGAACTGTGAAAACTCGCTGAAATAAACCGCAGAAAATAGAGCGATCAAAATATTGAGAGGTGCATAAAAGATAGACTCACCGTCCATCAGAAAGTTGATCGCACTTGTAAAAAATGAGACAAGAATACCGGGAACTATGCCGCCGAGAGCTGCGGCGACAAAAGTCCCGATCGTATCAAAATAAAATGGAAGATCTGTCATCCGAGCAACTGCAGATAACAGAATATTGAGCACCAAGCATAAAACCATCATCAGTAAGATCAGTGGATGGAATATGCTTTTTTCTGCTGAATAGATCTTTTGTCTTTCAGACATGCTACGCTCCTATTAAAACCCCCACATAAGGAACCACCTTATACTATACCAAAATAGCCCAAAAATCGCAATAATGGTTAGCGCTCGGTCATAAACAGCAATCCGAAGGTACCGGGTCCACAGTTAACTGCCACAACAGGAGATGCCTCACGGAAATAGATCCTTTCAAAGCTCATCTTTTTATCTATCTCCTCGTAGATCACTTCCTTTTCTTTGTTTGTAAGACCAACGTATGTAATAAAAAGAATTCGAGTGTCTATCTTCCCGATGGTATTGAGGGAAGATGAAATATATCTCTTCCATGAACCGTCTCTGGTCCCAAAGAATAATCCGTCCAAAGAAAGTCTGCCCTTTTTCATTGCAAGTACAGGATGGAGCATGAATGCATTAACAACATCTGCCTTTCTCTTACCAATCTGCTTTGATCTTGCTAAATAGTCCATGGAATCAACCACAAAGCTGGTATGTACCCTGTCTCTTGCAGCCAGAACCTTCTCCACGATCTCTGTGGCGCCAAATCCCTCTTCCGCAAGTCTGGCAGCCTCTATGGCAAGGAGTCCCTGCCCGCTTGATAAGTGGCCTGAATCAATAACAAATACATTGTCAAATGACTTTTCTGCTTCAGCCGCTGCGTGATATGCGGAATTCTCCATTTCAGAGGATATGGATATATGCACTACATTATTGGCGTGCTCCAGCTGCTTTGCAAAGAATGCCTCGTGATAGGCAACATCCGGAGCCATGGTATCGACAAATTTATCTTCATCTTCCATATAAGCCAAAAGACCTGTGGTATCTACCTCTTCGCCATCTCTGAAAACCCCGGCCTCAGTACTGACCAAATGAGGAATAACCTTGATATGATATCTTTCCACAAGTTCCTGGGGAAGATCCGAAACGGACTCTGTAGTAATTACCACTTCTGCCTTAGCCTGGTGATCCTTGATCCAAAGAGTACTCTCTTCAACGATCTCTCCTCCTGAGGTAGTTACCGTAACAAGTTCACTGGGAAGAAGACGCCGCAGCTCCTTTTCAAGAGACTCTCCATTTATGGGTTTGACCAGATAACCATCGAACCCTTCTTTTACATAAAGTGCCTTTGCATCACCGCCTGCATTTGCGGTAAGAGCTACTATCTTGGATTCTTTACACAACCCGCCCTTCTGGTCACGGATCATATGCAGACATTCTATACCATTGATCTCCGGCATCAGGTGATCCATAAAAATAACTTGGAAATTAGTCTCAGCAGTCCTCTCAAGAGCCGCCTTGGCACTGGAGGCCGTAACAACTTTGACCTTTGTATCTCTAAGGAGTTTCTCAACAACCATAAGATTGGTTTCAGTGTCATCGACCACCAAAACATTGGCATCCGGTGCCTCAAAACTCTGATGATAGCTTTCCAAACACATTATACTGTCACGTTTGGAAAGATCAACTGCTCCTATGGTACTTCCGGACACACTCTTCTGAGGGATCTCTATGATAAACGTGGATCCCTTGGTATATACTGAGTTGACTGTGATCTTTCCGCCCATGAGATCAACAAACTGCTTAACAATGGACAGACCAAGTCCGGTTCCCTCTATGTATCTGTTTTCAGTCTCATCTACGCGCTTAAATGCGGTGAAAAGGTAGGGGATACTCTCCTTTTTGATACCTTTTCCGGTATCGGAAACGGAATAAATGACCGTAGCGTTATTGCTTTCCTCTCTCCTGCACTGGATATTTAAGGTAACGGATCCTTCCTTGGTGTACTTGATAGCATTGTTAAGTACATTTATAAGTATCTGCTTTATCCTGACTTCATCACCAAAGAGTTCTCCCGGAAGGTCGGGAGCCACATCGATCTTAAACTCAAGGCCTTTATCCTTGGCACGGATTCAGAGCATTCCAACGATATCCGAGAGCATATCTCCCGTTTTGTATGTCACCGGATTCAGTTGCATCTGACCGGAATCCAGCTTGGACATGTCAAGGATATCATTGATCAAATGAAGGAGCATATTACCGGCTGATCTGATATTGGCTGCATCCTCGTTGATCTCATCTGAAACATTTTCACGCAGGATCATTTCATTAAGACCAATGATGGTATTGATAGGTGTGCGGATCTCATGGCTCATGGATGAGAAGAAACGATTCTGAGCAGCATTAAGCTTTTCGATCTCCTCCTTCTGCCTGTTAGACTCCAATATCCTGTCGTACGTACTGTATTTGACGTACATTATGATGATACTCAGGATCACCCAGATGATCATGTAAATGACATAATACTTTACCGCTCCGTATTTTACATGATCCTTCATGGCAAGCGTTATGTAATAATACAGTACTGTGCCGTTGGACAGAAGAAACATAGTCAGATATACTGCCAAGGGCATGTACAAAAGCAGCGGCATTATAAGTGACATAACGATGATCAGCGTCGTGTCCATAACGCCGGATCTTATGGAGTCAAGTACGGTAACGACGATGGACAGACCCAGGATGAAAAAAGTATTTAGAATATTAGCGTATTTAAGGATCTTATACCGTCTGTCAATATCCCTCATGACATAGAAACATGCAACGGAGAATGATGCAGTAGCCACGCCTGAGATACCGTAAGCAAGTCTGGACAATGCAACCAATCTTCCGTAATCCGCCGCAAAAACAAAAGTATATATCATGTGGAAGACTTCATATATGGTGATCGCTACAAAAAACCAGAAATCAACCTTTACCGCAGCCTGATATACATGTTTTTCCGTCTCGGGATTTCGTTCAAAGTATTTTCTCATGACCTAGACCTCCTCCGGCAAGAACTCCAAAACATCGTCATTGCCGTCCCCCGTATCCTCATCTCCTTCGACTGCTTCAGTCCCGGCTGCTTCTTCGTAAGCCCTGGAAATTCCCGCAACCAACCGTTTATATTCGGTCATTGCCGTCTCATGATTTATCCGGATAAACTCCTCATCCTCGTCTTTGGCTGCATCTTCCAATGCTTTGGCAAGTTCACCTAACTTGGTGGCACCGATCATCTTGGAGGTACTCTTTAAGGCATGAACCATTATCCTGTAATTGGCGTAATCCTTATTGGAACAGAAGTCCGAGGCTTCCTTTCCTTTCTTGTCAGAGTCTTTTACGTACTCCAAAAGGAGCTGCTTGTAGAAATCCTCGTCTTCCTGGCAATAATGCATGCCTTTCCGAGTATCGATACCTAAAGCCGCCAATTGTTCTAAGGGAGTATATGTCTCGTCAGCTACCGTCTCCTGCAAAGCTACAGGCTCCGTTTCCGCAACTGTTGCTACAGATTCAAAAGTCTCATCTTCAGTTTCATAAACATCAATGCAAAGTTCATTAGGCAGTACTTTACGAAGAACACGCTCTAATTCCGAAAGCTCTATAGGCTTACTGATAAAGCCGTCAAAGCCTTCTCTTAAAAACATTTCCTTAGCCGTGCTAACAGCGTTAGCCGTCAAGGCGACTATGGGTATCTCCCTATGCCTTCTTGTGAGAACGTTTCTTATTCGTTTCATTGCCTCGATACCATCCATCTCGGGCATCATATGGTCCATAAAGATGATATCGTAATCTCCGGTCTCACACATGGAGATAGACTCTTTTCCGGAATCTGCCGTAAATACCTCCATACCGTAGCGTTTGAAAATTGTCTTTGCCACCATATGGTTCATTGGCTCATCATCTACTACAAGGGCTTTTACGCCTTTGCACATGAGTTTTCCCACTCTGTTCTCTCCCACAGAAGGGTCCTGATTGAGCAGGGTAACCACAGGAAAACAATAGAAGGGCTTTGGCAATATCCTGACTTTTGACCCAGGCGGCCGTTTGAAATCAGGATTGGCGATAACTGCCACAACCATCTTCTTCGCCAAGCTTTCTATAAGCTCCACGTCCTCAAAGTACTCTTCTTCACCTACAAAAAGATGGGTAAGCTCCATGTTATTCGTTAATTCACGAAGTTTTTCCGGCGTCTCAACCCAACGCATAACAACCCCAAGTCCCTGAACGATATGTTTCACCATAATGTTGTAGAACTCGCGAACCTGCAGGTTAGGGAATTTGCTAAAATGCAAAAATGCTCCGATACTGAAACTGTTTTTTGTACTAAGAGACATGCACTTGGATGCATCTATAACTTCCTGAGGAATGGAAACCTTTACTTTGGTCCCTTTTCCAGGCTCGGAGTTTATGATCATAAAACCACCCATAGCCTTAACAAATCCCAAGACAATGGCCATTCCAAGTCCGAGACCGCTTGTGGATCTGGTTCTCCCCGAATCTCCCTGATAGAAGTGCTCAAAGATATGTTCCCGCTCCTCACGACTCATACCTATACCTGTATCTTCCACTTCAATACAAAGGTTGATACCGTAATCCTGAGTAATGGAATAAATATGAACGTATACACCACCCTCTTTTGTGTACTTCAATCCATTGGAAATAAGGTGCCATAGGATCTTTTTCAATTTGGGAACATCGGTAGCCATCATGTCCGGACATCCTGCGTCCACATCCACAATAAGTTCCAGATGCTCCGGTTTGATATAGGCCATCTCAGTAACTACATCATTTATGACAGAAGAAAGCATGTACTGCTCTACATTAACAGCCAGCTTTTTCATGTCTATCTCAGAATAATCCAGAATGTCACTTATCTGCTCGGCAACACGTTTACCCGCATCCTTAACGGAGATAAGATCCTTCTGGATATCCGGGTTATCTTCTTTTTCTATACAAACATCGGTAAGACCGATAACGGCGTTTATCGGTGTTCTGATCTCGTGTGAAACATTTGCAAGGAAATCATTAAGACGGGTAGTAGCCCCCTGGAGGATCTCAATCTCATCTTTGGAACGACCAAGGATCTCTGCCCATTTTCTGATAATGGTCCTGGCGATCCAGCCCGCCAGAAGGATAAGGAAGACATGAAGCATTGTTCTGGATATAACCAGACTGTCAAAAGTGTAGCCCTGCCGCCACATAGCTACCACATCATAAGCAATAATAAGGTAATAGGTCACCTGCCAAAGATTAATAAGGGCTTTTATTCCAGTCATGGTAGACAAAATGATACAGATGATGATCACTCCTACCAGGTCATATGTACTGGTAAGATGAATGCCGTAAAAAACTGCCGTGAACATCATCAAAATAGAATACACCCAAAGCCGCTGGTAGGACGTCAATATATCCCGGAGCTGAATAAACCAACTTCCGATAACTGCGATAGCTATAATAAACAACATCCAGGTTTCCCAGCCCATAACGAAAGATTCAGCGATCAGTATTACGGAAAACAAAGAAAATGATGTAAGGATCATCAGATGAGATGTTTTAAAGATCGAGTTTTCTCCTAAATTATCGTTCATCAGTCGTACTCCCTATTATTGTAGTATCTGTTTTCTTTTACCTGCTCAAGATGCACACAACCTCTGTATTTCCCGTTCTGGGAAACATATCCACAGCTTCCATGCTCTTCACGCTGTATCCGGCTTCCAGGAAAACAGGCAGATCTCTGGCCAATGAGGTTGCCTTACAGGAAATGTAGATGATATCGTCAACTCCGTAGGACAGGATCTTAGGCAATGCCTTGGGATGAACACCGTCCCTTGGGGGATCGAGTATGATTATGTCCGGTTTCGTACTTAGATCATCAAGTACCTTCAGAACATCACCGGCAATGAAACTGCAGTTTGAAAGTCCGTTGGTAGCAGCATTTTCCGTAGCCGCACGGACTGCCTCCTCTACTATCTCCACTCCAACAACTGATCCCGCAACAGGAGCGATCATCTGGGCTATAGTTCCGGTACCGCTGTAAAGATCGTAAATAAGGCCACCCGAAAGCCCCTTGTCCGAAACCATACTTGTGATAGCTTTTCTTACCCTGTCATAGAGGACACCTGCACCTATACTGTTGGTCTGGAAAAACGAAAAGGTTGTAACCTTAAAAGAAAGCCCCAGGACTTCTTCCGTGATATAGTCCCTGCCTCTGAGGATATGTGTTCCCTCATCGGAAACCACATCTCCTTCTCTGTCATTAACAGTATGGAGCACTCCGGCTATCTCTCCCTCTATGGCAAGAGACATGATCATATCCGTATAATCCGAAAGAAGCCTCTCCTCACCCTCCTCAATATCGGATGACGTAACAAGATCCACCAGAAGCTCTCCGGTGGACTCACTCCTTCTTACAAGAAGGTGTCTAAGATATCCCTCGTGTGCTCTTTTATGGTAATATGAGATGCCTCTCGCCCTGAAGAAATCCAGTGTAGATGATCTGATAAGATCCATATCCGGATGTACAAGACAGCATCCTTCACAGCTTACGATATCGTAAAAACTCCCTCTTCTGTGAAGCCCCAGCTCCAAGGGGCCGCCCTGCACGGCATCTCCGAATGAATACTCCATCTTGTTTCTGTATGAATTCTCAACCGGAGACGGTACCATCTCTTTAAACAGCCTGTCAAAGTCCAGTATCGGACCAAATAGTCGCCTAAGCTGATCCCTCTTGATCTCAAGTTCCCTCTCGTAAGAGATGTTTCTGTACATACAGCTTCCGCATGAAGGCATGCCATCTACAGTAGTTGTTGCAAGTCCATAATGTCTGCAATCGGACTTGATCGCATCCTTTGGTTCCTCTTCTACAGCAACAAGATCACCTCTCCATATATCATTTCTTTTCTTCGATAATCTAACGGAAACACGCTGCCCCGGAACAACATTTTTAACCCGGATCAGAGCCTCCTCTGTCTCGATCACGCCGATATTCGGAAAGGTGCTGTACCCTACCGTTCCTGAAACTATCTCTTTTTTCTTCATACAAAACCCTGATATCACAAAGAAAAACCCCGCCAAAGCGGCGGGGTCTTGTAAACCGATACTTACGCCTTCTCCTCGAAAAGATCCTCATCATCGTCATCAAAGGCATCATCAAAATCATCATCAAACTCGTCTTCGTAGTCCGGTGTAAAATACTTATAAAGTGCAAATGCGATACCTGCAATAGCTGCGCAGACACCTATAACAACCAAAACTTTTTTAATGAACTTCTTCAAATCCAACCCCTCCTTCTTTGTGTCTATAGCCTTTTTCAGCTCCTGTACCTGACGCTTTGTCAGGCTTGAGACCACTGAACCGGTATGATTAGCAAGCTTCTTGACCTTGGAAAAATCAAGGATCGCTGCAATATCATCTAATGTCAATCCACTAAGGTCCATAAATTGCTCCTTTCCCGTGTGACCGGGGAAATTCCCCTAATTCATGTACGAGGTAAATTATAACATACCTGTTTTGAAATGGATAGCGTTTTCTACACGTATCTTGCAAAAAGTATGAGCATGGATGTAACCATAACAATAATGGTTGCGGGTATTGCTACCTTGCAGTACTTGCCCCAGCCGATGATGTGTCCGTTCTTAGCTGCAACGGAGATGCCGACTACATTGGCAGATGCACCGATAGGTGTCGCACTTCCGCCCACGTCAGTACCCATGGCAAGGGTCCAGGCAAGAGTCTCCACAGGGATACCCTGAGCCGCTGCCAGAGCCTTGATAACAGGCACCATGGTAGCCGCAAAAGGAATATTATCCACAATAGCACTGGCAATAGCTGAAAGCCAGAGAATGATAGCTATCATAACATGGAGATTGCCTCCACTTATAGTTCCGATGAAGTTTGCAAGAAGCTTAAGGATTCCCGTAAGTTCCAGACCACTGACTACCACAAACAATCCCATGAAGAAAAGCAACGTCCTGTAGTCAACCTTTTTGAGGAGTTCTATAGAATCCCTGCCGTTTGCAATAAGTGTTGCAACAGCTGCAAAAACACCTATAGACGCAACGGTAAGCCCTGTCTGGGCATGGGTTACAAGAAGGATCGCAGCGCATCCGAAGATAGCACTTGAAATATAAAAATCCTTTTTGTTCTTGATAGCAGACTCCGGTGTAGGAAGAGCCGCGATGGCCTCCTCGGTAATGTGCTCTGCATTCAAAGTCTTTCTGAATACCAGATAGTAATATATCAGAATGAAAAACAGTGATACAAACGCTATGAGTCCGGTGTGTAAAAGGAAATCAAAGAACGAATATCCAAGGGAAGTACCAATGATGATATTGGGCGGATCTCCGCACATTGTAGCACTTCCGCCCAGATTCGCACAGAAGATCTCCGAAACGATCATGGGAACCGGATCAAGCTTCAATAATTTTCCAAGCTCGACGGTAACCGCCGCCAGGAAAAGGATAACCGTGATACTGTCAATGAACATGGCCAGAACAAAAGACATGACCATGAAGGAAAGAAGAAGCGGTACCGGCTTATACTTAACAAGCTTGGCGATATTCATGCACAGCCATGTGAAGAATCCGGACTTTGCAAGTCCCTCTACCATGACCATCATACCACCTATAAATGTAATAGTTGCCCAGTTGATGCCGGCAGAATCAGCCCCCTCAACATGGGTTACCCAAAAGCTGGGATGAATGAAGGCAGTAAGATTCAGTGATTCCCAGATAGCCTCAGGAGATCTCATAAGAAGTCCGAAGGTAACAATAAGTGTCAGTGCACCCGCAATGAGTGTAACGTACTCTCTGGGTATTGTATCCATAACAACAAGTACGAACATCACAAGAAAGATCACAAGTGCAACTATCTGTGTTACTGACATTTAAATGCCTCCCTTCTTTTCTCAACATAAGAAAGGAGCATATCAGTAGTTCCTTCTATACCAAGACGGCTGGCGTTGACACAAAGATCATATGTAGACGCCTGGCCCCACATCCTGTCTGAATAAGTGTTGTGATATTTGGCACGTGACTTATCATGACGGGCCATCTTACTGCGGGCTTCCATCTCTGTCTTGCCCTCTCTGTCCATAACACGGGCTACCTTGTCTGTTTCCTCAGCCGTAACAAAAATGGAAACATGATTGGGATAATCCCTGAAAAGCCACTCTCCGCAGCGTCCCACAAGTACCATAGACTCACCCTTATCAGCCAAGTCCCTCAGGTACTCAAACTGAAGTTTAGCAAGATTCTCCTCAGGTGAACTGGAATGTCCCCTGACTCTCCTGCTAAGAAAAGGTATTGCAAGCTTCTCATCATAATGAGCAAGCTCAGAAATCTTTTTTTCATCCCCTTCAAACATCTCGTCCAAAAGCTTACGGACACAGTACCTGATGCCCATACGCTCGGCCATAGCCTTGGCGATAACATGTCCACCGCTGCCGAACTCACGGCCGACAGTGATTAAAATCTGATCGTCCAAAACCCACGCCTCCTTAAAAGTAAAATAAACAAACTCAGAGTTACTGAACTATAATACTATTTTGATACGGTTAATTCAAGGGAATTTTTGCCATAGATTTGCCTCAGATGCACTCAAAAAAATGCAAAAAGATGAAACCAAAACAGTATATCATTCATCTAATATATGTAGTAGCAAAATCATGAAAGGACCTATTATGAACACAATATCTATGGTTAGACGACTTATCGGACCTGCGTTGGTCCTCGTTCTTCTCAGCGGACTTATTGTCCCCCATATCACAGCACATGCCGAGGGCTCTGATACAGACCCCTCTTTGACAACAGAGACCTCTTCAGAAGAGACCGTTGTTCCTGCCGTGTCATTCCTTAATGCACCCACCGGTCTTACCACTACTGCCAAAAACGGCAACAAGATCCGTCTCCAGTGGGATCCCGTGGAGGGGGCTGCCACCTACGTTATTTATGAGGCAGAGTATGATCCCGATCTGGGCGAACCCATTACCGAAGACGACTTTTATGAGCTTGACGAGACCAAAAAGACTGCATACAACTCCACAGATCTGACAGGAGGCTGCTTCTATACCTATCGCGTTGCAGCCGTTGACGCTACCGGAACCGTAATGAGCGAATATACCGAGAGTCAGCCTACCGAGTCATATCGCTTCAAGTTAGCCACACCCTATGCCACCATGCATCTTGGCAAGTCTGTGACTGTATCTCCCATCAAGGAGGGCACGGGTACCGTCACCTGGACATCTGATGACACCTCCATCGCAACTGTAACCAAAAAGGGCAAGATCACAGGCAAAGCCCTAGGTTCCACCACTGTCAGAGCCACCTTCAGAGACGTGAGCATCGATATCAACGTAACCGTAACCGATCTTGCTATAGACGTATCCCATTATCAGGGCAAGATAAACTGGGACGGAGTACGAACTTCCGGAGTATCCGTGGCCATGTTTAAAGCTACCGAGGGCACCGCAATCATTGATTCTACCTTTAATTACAACTATTCAAACGCAAGACGCGCAGGTATCAAGGTTGGATGCTACAGCTTCTCTCATGCTACTACTGTTGCTCAGGCAAAAAAAGAAGCCAAGTATGTACTTAAGCTTCTTAAGGGAAGACCCCTTGATTATCCTATCTGCATGGATTTTGAAAGTCTAAATGTAATAAACAAGACCACTCCGGCTAAACGCATGAAAATTATACTTGCATATAAGAAAGTTATCGAGAACGCCGGATACACCTTCGCACTCTATACAGGTTCCGCCTGGATCAATAAGTATCTGATCCCTGCTCAGCTTGAGGGCGTTAATCTCTGGCTGGCACGCTACAATGGAGGCAAGACCTACTGCGAATATACCGGCCCCGGAAATATCATTATGTGGCAGTATGGACCGGAGAAGATCACGGGCATATCAGGCAACACGGATGGAAATCATTTGTATAATGTACCTTTGATCAAATAGCCCTATCACGAATTATCTTTCCGGTAGTGAAGATACATATGCGTTATTTCTATACTTAAGGAAACGCTGATTTAATCAGTGTTTCCTTAAATCCAAAACCGTGGATATAGTACCCTTGGCGACTCGCTCCCGCTCCTTGTTTGTTGGTCACGTTACGTAAGGTGCCACTTCGTGCCACCTAAGTAACGACCACAAACGAGGGTCGCTACGGATACTATATCCACGGTTTTTATATACGCTGCGTATAATATAATGCCAAATACAAGCCATTGTAGTGTAAGTTTGCGCGGCATGAAAATCAATCCTTTTATTCGCATCTTTTCGGTTCCATTAATCTGCGAAATCACTACAAGATATAGCTTGAATTCATCAGCCGTGTAGCGGAAGATACCCCGCGTGATTATAATTCATAGTAAATAAAAACCGCGAATATAGTATCCGTAGCGACCCTCGTTTTTGGTCGTTACTTATGCGGCGTACTTTGCCGCATTATGTAACGTGACCAAAAAACAAGGAGCGAAAGCGTGTCGCCGAGGGTACTATATTCGCGGTTTTGGCTTTAAGCTTAATTATTAATTCACGCCGGTGTTTCTTCCACTACCGGCTCCTGGAGCTTATCTTTGTAGTGATGAGCCTCTTCAAGCATCATATCCTTTACCTTCATCAGTCTTACCTGCGAAGATCTCTCATTCTCATCAAGCTTCATGGTAATATACTTGATATTATCCTGAGCTCTCGGGATCATGACATGTTCCAGAGCGTTAACACGACGTCTGGTCTTTTCAATCTCCGCTGCCATAAGCTGACAAGACTTTTCACTCTCTGCAAGCTCAAGCATCTTTGGAAGAAGCTCTGCAAGTGAATGCACCGCATCATCCAGGTCACTGCTGGTAAAAGCGAGACCATATGAATAGATGTCGTTGGGATCACTTGTACGCATCTTGCTCTCAAAAACAGGAATATCAACACTCATGACATTCTTCTCGGATACCTCAAGAGTAACCTCCTGCTTAGGTGCCATGAAAGCAACCGAAACTGCTTCCTTGCTCATGAGCGAACCTGCAAGGACGAAGTTTTTGTTGGCCTCCATAATTCCGGCCTCAACTTCCTCACGAAGACGCTTATTCTCACGAACCAGGTCCAGAAACTGACGCATCAACTCATCACGCTTATCCTTGAGGAGCTTATGGCCCTTTTTAGCCGTCATCAGCTTCTTTTTCTGACGCGTAAGCTCCATTCGGGTAGGATTAACATTAGATTGTGCCATATGCTTTCCTCCTACTTAGCGTCGTAGTACTTATCAAGATACTCATCCTTGATTCTCTTAAGCTCGGATCTGGGAAGGATACGAAGAAGTTCCCAACCAATGGCAAGGGTTTCCTCGATATCTCTGTTCTCACGATATCCCTGATTGATGTAACGCTCCTCAAACTCATCCGCAAACTTTGCGTAAAGCTTGTCGATCTCGGTAAGCGCTGCCTCACCCAGGATGATCATCAGCTCTTTAGCCTCCTTACCACGTGCGTAAGCGGCAAACAGCTGGTTCATAGTATTGGCATGATCTGCACGGGTCTTGCCTTCACCGATACCTTTGTCCTTCAGACGTGAGAGTGAAGGAAGAACGTCAATGGGCGGCTTGAGTCCCTTCTGATAAAGCTCTCTTGAAAGGATGATCTGTCCCTCTGTGATGTATCCCGTAAGGTCGGGGATGGGATGTGTTTTATCATCCTCGGGCATGGACAGGATCGGGATAAGGGTAATGGATCCCTTCTTTCCCTTCTGACGTCCTGCTCTCTCAGAAAGAGTAGCAAGGTCGGTGTACATG
>JAEELH010000201.1 GCA_016288825.1 Lachnospiraceae bacterium
GTCTTCATGTCGTTGATAACCACCTCGTCATCCTTGTAACGAAGTGTTCCTACAGGGGAGATGACAGCAGCAGTACCTGTTCCGAATACCTCCTCAAGAGTGCCGTCATGGCCGGCCTTCATAAGGTCTGTAACAGACAGATGCTCCTCACGTACATTGTAGCCCCAGTCACGAAGAAGGTGGATCATGGAATCTCTGGTCACACCTGCAAGAACTGTTCCCTCGATGGGAGCGGTGATGATCTCGCCGGCGATCTTGAACATGATGTTCATGGTTCCGACTTCCTCAACATAGGTGCGGCTCTCACCGTCAAGCCAAAGTACCTGATCATATCCCATCTTTTCAGCCTTAACCTGGCCGAGGATGGAGCCGGCGTAGTTACCGCCACACTTTGTGAATCCGGTACCGCCCTTGACAGCACGTACAAGCTCGTCCTCAACAAGGATCTTGACAGGATCAAGGCCTGTAGCGTAGTAAGCGCCAACGGGACAGCAGATAACCATAAACTTGTATGCTGTAGCCATATGTACGCCGAGAGCATTCTCGGTTGCAAACATGAAGGGTCTGATGTAAAGAGAAGTATTGGGAGCGCTGGGAACCCATTCCTCTTCCTTTTTAACAAGAGCCTTAACAGCTGCTACAAAATCCTCTACGGGGAAAGCAGGCATGCAGAGTCTCTCATTGGAGCGGATCATACGCTCAGCGTTTTTCTCGGGTCTGAAGAGCTGGATACGTCCGTCGTCTCTGCGGTATGCCTTGAGGCCCTCGAAGGTCTCCTGTGCGTAGTGAAGTGTAACGCAGGCGGGATCCATCTCGATGGGAGCGTAAGGGACGATCCTTGCGTCATGCCAGCCCTGATCCCTGTGCCAGTCACATACAAACATGTAGTCTGTCATGTACTTTCCAAAACCCAGATTGTTCTGATCGGGTTTTTCTTTGAGAGTTTTTGCTTCCTCGAAACGAATTTCCATAAATGCCTCCGTTCTTACTATATATTTTTTCCGTACTTATTATAATCTATTATTTTTCGTTGTCAACTTAACTTTATTCCATTATAATGGTTACTATATGAGGATTTTTCAGTGGTTTTTAACAGACTGCTTCGGAGGTACGATATGCATGTATTTCAACCCCTACCAATAGAAGAGACAGAATTAAACCCCTTTAAGACCTTTGGCAAGGACTGGGCGGCCCTTACCGCCATGGCTGAGGGCAAGGTCAATGCCATGACTATCAGCTGGGGTGCACTGGGTGAACTTTGGGGAAAGCATGTGGTTACCGTGTACGTGAGAGAGTCCCGTTATACCAAGACTCTTATGGATAAAAGTGAGGTTTTTTCACTTACGTTTTTTGAGGAGCATTACAGAAGTACCCTTAAGTATCTGGGGGCGGCTTCGGGCCACAATGAGGAAAAGATCAAGAGCGCCAAGCTCAATATCAACATAGAGCAGGAAGTTCCTTTTATAGATCAGGGACAGTTTATCATCCTGTGTAAAAAGATCTGCGGTATCCCGCTGGATCCGGCTTACCTGCCGGAGGAGGTCCGCAGTCAGTATTATCCGGACGGAGATCCCCACACAATGTATATAGGTGAGATCCTCGGCATGTCTGCCAGGTAGTTCTTTTGTATTTTTCCTTTACGCAAAAGAAAACAACCTTCGTAAGAAGGCTGTTTTCAAAAGGGGGGTTATAAAAATATAAAAGGGGAAATGACTCAAGGGAATTAAGGGGGGGATCCCTCAAGTCATGTATGATTATACCGCCTGAGGTTGTTAAAAACAATGGGCATTTTTACAAACTATACAAAGGATTATTTTTTAAATTGTGCATGTTGCACAGGGAACTGAGTAATGGGTGATGTAACAGGAATAGCGGAAAAAGGCGGGTTTGACGTATCAGAGCTTTCCCGACTTTTTGCCTCATATTGCAGTATCTGTCATGTATGTGGGCAGATTTACGACAGAGACGGTGCACTTCTTGACGGCTTTTTCATGCCGGAGAGTGCGAGGTCATATTACGAGCAGAGGATCAGCGAAGACTCCAGGATGATAGTTATTTCGTCATTCAGAGACTTTGATGCAGAGAATGTTATACCTATCAGGACACCTCTTCCCTTTATCATGGCGCGGGCCGTGTGCGTAAGGGGTGATGACGGCAAGGTTATAGCAGTTCTTATGGTTTACGGGATTAATCATGAGATGGTCCACGAGGAGGATGTACTTCCTTCCAATATGCAGTGGACCGACGTGGCAGGATTCGACGAGGCTACTTCTTTTTTGGAGCAGCTGGGTATCCACTTCTACAGACAAAAGGGCAGATCTGAGGATCTTTCCGATCGCCTTGTTGAAAAGGATAAGGACTCCCGCGCTCTCAAGGAGCAGCTGGAGAGAGCAGATGTCATGACCAGCCTTCTCAAGATGCTTGAGTCGGAAAATGATTTCCGTAAAGTTACGGAGGATATCCTTACTGAGACAGGGGAGTATCTTGGACTTTCCGGTGCTTTTGTTCTTCGCAAGCTTCCTGTAGCGGATGATGAACCGGAGCCTATGGTGGATATGGTATGCGAGTGGACAGACCGTGATGTGTATCCTATCATGACGCATTTCGGTAGAGTTCCCATTTCCATCATTCCTTTTTGGAACGGCAGGAGTTATACTATCGGATCTGATTCCATCATGCCCGACAACTTTAGGGGATTCTTCCATAGTTATGATATTGAGGCGGGTATTTTCCTCCCTATATTTATCAGAGATGAGGTGGGGATGTATCTGGGACTTGTTCATCGCAAGTCACCCCGCAGATGGAAGGTGGATGAGATCCGCTTTCTCAATGATGTCAGGCGTATCGTTCAGACGATCCTGACCAAGCGTATTACCAAGAATTCTCTCGCGAGTTCCTATGCGGCTATCGATGCCATCCTTGAAAACGCAGGCGCAGGCATATGTGTCAGGGAGAATAGGAGCGGAGAGATCTTATATGAAAATGAGACATTCAGTAGTATGTTTTCGGACTCAGCAGACAAGGTCATGTTCGAGAGGGTCATGCAGGAGCATTCTGTCCATGCAGGAGTCATAGGAGAGGATTCGGATCCAAGAGTACGGACCAGAGTCAGAGAATTTTATGCCGAAAACGCAGGCCGATGGTTTACTTACAATTTCGCTGCCATAGATTGGGTCGACGAACGCAGGGTTACGATGTGCACTCTCTATGATATTTCGCAGCTGAAAAAGTACCAGAGGCAGATCGAGCGTCAGGCTGATCTGGATGATCTTACAGGACTTTACAACAGGCATCGTTTCCACAAGGATTTTGAAAAAAGTATTCAGGACGCAGTCAGGTCTGCAGGACAGGGCGCTCTTTTGTTCCTGGATCTTGATGATTTCAATGCCCTTAATGACGGCCTGGGACATGTACTGGGAGATCAGTTCCTTATCATGGCTTCAGAGTCGCTCCAGCAGATCATCGGAGGAAGAGCACAGTGCTATCGCATCGGTGGAGACCAGTTTGCGATACTTGTGCCGTATTCTGAGAGTGACAGGGTGGAGCAGCTCATTGATACCATTTTGGCCAGATTTGAAAAGCCCTGGCGTATTTCTGAAAACGCATACTATTGTACTATTTGTATAGGTGCGGTTTCATTCCCCAGATTCGGAACACATGAGGACACCCTTTCGCAGAGGGCGGACTATGCACTTCAGATGGCCAAAAAAGCCGGCAAGAACCAGTACGCCATCTTCGGTGAAAAGGACGAGAGCGAGCCTTCAATGAGGCTTGATCTTGAAAAAGCCATGAGGGATGCAGTGGCTGACGGATGCCACGAGTTTGAGGTTTACTATCAGCCGGTAGTTGATATTTCAAAGCCCGGCCATCCGTGCTGCGGTGCAGAGGCCCTCGTTAGGTGGAATTCCAAAAAGCTTGGTTTTATGGTACCGGATAAGTTTATCCCGCTTGCCGAGTACCTTGGTCTTATTGTGCCAATTGGCGAGCATGTTTTGGTTGAGGCATGCAGGAGATGTCGTTATTGGAATGATTTCGGACATCCGGATTACAGAGTACATGTCAATCTTTCGGTCATCCAGCTTCTACAGGAGGACGTGGTTGACGTGATCGAAAATGCCTTGGAGGTATCGGGCCTCTATCCGGGTAATCTTACCCTGGAGGTTACGGAGTCACTGGCTATCAATGATATGAAGAGGATGAAATCCATTTTGGAGGGCATCCATACTTTGGGTGTGCGCCTTGCGCTGGATGACTTCGGTACGGGTTATTCATCTCTTAATCATCTTAAGCATATGCCTCTTGATGTTATCAAGATCGACAGATGCTTTGTTAATGATGTTGGTAAGGATGATTTTTCGGATGCATTTATCAAGACAGTTTCCGATCTGGCGAGTACGATAGATGTCAATGTCGTTGTTGAGGGAGTGGAGAATATCAGTCAGGAAGATGCTCTTGGGGATATGAAAATAGACATGATCCAGGGCTATTTATACGATAAACCCTTGCCTCAAAATGACTTTGAAAAAAAATATTTAGGAATTTTATAAAAAGTGTTTGACATTGGGTGTAGCCTTTGGTATTATAGTGGGGCGCGCGGAGGTGTCGGAACTGGCAGACGAGCAAGACTAAGGATCTTGTGTGTGCAAACACGTGTGGGTTCAAGTCCCATCCTCCGCAGTAAAGTATAAGCCCCGAGCTATTAAGCTCGGGGTTTTTACTTTTCTGCGGAGAAGACCTTGGCCCCAGGGTCCCTTACTGATTCGACAGGAGATTATAATGACTTTACATGATATATTGCTGGTAGTGCAATGGGTTACTATAGTAGGTCTTTTTTTGGAGTCTTGGATAGTTTTTCATAAGTGGAACAGTAAGGCCCATTCCTATCTGTTTTTTTATTGTGTTACTGCACTGGTCAATAATCTCGGGTTTCTGATGGAATTTGAGTCACATACCAGGGAGAACTTTATCACTGCTCTTAAGTTTTCGTATGCGGGCCGGGCGTGGTATTGCTTTGCTATGGTATTTTTTATTGCTGAATTTTGTAAAGTGCATGTGCCTTCTTTGATCAAATATTTCCTTGCACTGGTTCATCTCGGCATATACATCTGTGTTTTTACTGTTGAAAACAACAATCTCTTTTATACAAGTATCAATTACAATTTCGACGGTACCTATTCAAGTATTTCCCATGGTAACGGTATAGTGCATACGATCTTTATCATGGTTCAGATGTTTTATATTGTTTTCGCATTGATCTGGCTTATTACAGTGTATGCAAAAAGCACCAAGAATCTGGAAAAAAGGAGGGTCTCTTCAGTTATAGGAGCGGTTATCGTACAGAGTATCCTTTATGCTGTTCAGATCAGCGGCATAACAGATCTTACTCAGTATTATGACGTTACGATGTTCGGATGTTTCCTGTCAACGGTACTCATGATCTATGCCATGTTGTCACTTGACCTTCTGGGCACCAGTGAGCTGGCCCGAGAGTTTGTTATAGACAGGATCTCCGAGGGTATCATAGCGGCAGATACCGATGGGATGGTTCAGTATTATAATGAGCCTGCCAGGCATCTGTATCCTAATATCGTTAAGGATCCGGAGGGAATACTGACACAAATAAAGCAGGCGGTAGCGGATGGAGAGAACATCCGGATCAATGACAGGATCTACGTGCCTGAGGCTAACATCCTTACATACAAAGGAGAGGAGTACGGAAGCATTTATGCACTGGCGGATGAGACCGATCATTTCAATTATATGGAGGAACTGGAGCGTCAAAAAGAGATAGCAGACAATGCCAATAAGGCCAAGAGCAGGTTTTTGGCCAATATGTCCCATGAGATCAGGACTCCGATCAATGCAGTGCTGGGCATGGACGAGATGATCATGAGAGAAAGTCGTGAGGATTCCATTCGTGCATACGCGGCAGATATCATGTCCGCCGGCAAGACTCTTCTTTCGCTGATCAACGACATCCTGGATCTTTCCAAGGTAGAAGAGGGAAAGATGGAGATCTTACCGGTGCAGTATGCGCTGTCTTCCCTGGTAGGTGATCTGATCAACATGATAAGGGAGAGGGCTGATAAAAAGGGACTTGAACTTGTGCTCAATGTGGAGGAGGATACTCCTCATATCCTCATTGGTGACGAAATGCGCCTTCGGCAGTGTATATTAAATCTGCTTACCAACGCTGTAAAGTATACGGAAAAGGGATCGGTCACTCTTGGCCTTGCCTGGGCAAAAGAGGATGATTCTCATATCAGACTCAGATTTTCCGTGTCCGATACCGGAATCGGCATGAAGGAAGAGGATCTCGAAAAACTCCTTATGCCGTATCAGCGAATTGAAGAAAAGCGGAACCGATCCATTGAGGGTACCGGACTTGGAATGAGCATCACCAGTCAGTTGCTTGAGCTCATGGGCAGCAGACTTGAGATCGAAAGCGAATACGGAAAAGGTACAACGATCTCATTTGCTGTGGTGCAGGAGGTAGTTAGTTGGGAACACATTGGTAATATTTCCAAGAGCCTGAAAAATTCCGGGGACGAGATCTCGGAGTATCACGAACTGTTCCATGCTCCGGATGCCAGGATCCTTGTAATTGATGATACGGAGATGAACATCACCGTTATCAGAAGTCTTTTGAAAATGACCCGGATCAATATTGATTCTGCTCTGTCAGGCAAAGAGGGACTCGTACTGGCAGAAAAGGAGCACTATGATGTGATCTTTATTGATCATATGATGCCGGATATGGACGGAATAGAAACCCTGGTACACATGAGAGAGTCCGGAGCCAACATGGATACTCCGGCTGTGGCACTTACAGCCAATGCTGTTTCAGGAGCCAGAGAGATGTACCTTAAGGCAGGATTTACAAATTATCTTTCCAAGCCGGTTATTGGTACGGCCCTTGAGAAAATGCTTTATGACCTGATACCGGATGACAAACTTTTGGAGCCTGCTGAGGACGAAGGGGCCGAACCGGTACAGCAGGACAGTGGTTCGGAAAGTGATTTTGTAAAAGCGCTCTCAAAGATCCCGAATATTGATGAAAAGACGGGGCTTGAGTACTGCGGTTCGGAAGAGGGATACATGTCGGTCCTTTCTGTATTCCATCAGACTGCTGCCGAAAAGTCGGATGAGATCGAAAGTCTTCTTGAGCAGGGTGATATTGAAAACTATGCTATCAAGGTTCACGCATTGAAAAGTTCAGCGAGGATCATAGGAGCAGCGGAGTTATCTGCTCTGGCCAGGGACCTGGAGGATTCAGGAAAGTCCAAAGATCTGGAGACCGTGACACGGGATACCCCGAGGCTTCTTGATATGTATAGAACTTTGGATGAAAAGCTTTCGCCTATATTCGAAAAGGAAGAGGATCTTCCGGAGATCACCCCGGCTTCCCTTACAGATGCATACCGAACCATAGTTGAGATAGCCGGAAGTATGGATTATCAACTTATGGACGAACTTTTGGGAAGTCTGAAACAGTACCGCCTTCCCGAAGGACATGATGATGTGGTAAAATCGATGGAGTCGATGCTATCACGTCTTGATTGGGACGGGATAAGCGCAGTTGCTAATGAGGTACTAAACGGAGGAATATAATGTTAACCACAGTTGGTGCGGAAAAGGTTGTTATTATCAGTGCCACGGACAGCTTTCTTGCAAAAAGCATGATGACCAAGCTTAAAGAGGCCAATGTTTCGTCTTCCTTTGTGCATGCACAGATCAAAGAGATAGAAGAGCATCTGGATACCATGGAGCTGGCGATCCTTTTTATGACAGATGAGCTTTGTGAATTACCTGAGGTACTGGTATATCTCAAGGATCTGATCACCGAGAAGGATCTGGGATTGCTGTTGATCGGAGATGAACTTCAGTACGAAACCGTCAAAAAATCCATACCGGAGCAGCTTGTTACCGAGTGGTTTCAAAGGCCGCTGGATATAGAAAAGCTTATAAAAAGCGTTGAGGGCTTTTTCGATGACAGTACCGGTGAAAAGCGTAAAAAGACGGTCCTTATAGTAGATGATGACATTACTTATATGAGGACTGTATACGAGTGGCTCAAGGACAGTTATCATGTGGGTATGGCTTCCAGCGGCGTTCAGGCTATCACCTATCTGGTGAAAAACAAGGCGGATCTGGTGCTTCTCGATTATGAGATGCCAATTGCGGACGGACCGCAGGTGCTCTCTATGTTAAAAAATGATACCGAGACCACGCAGATCCCGGTAATGTTCCTTACGGGGCACGGAGACAGGGACAGCGTTATGTCTGTTATAGGACTTCATCCGGTTGACTATCTTCTTAAAACGATAGACAAGGAAACCCTTCTTGCCAAGCTCGAGAAATTCTTTATGGAACAAAGGCTTAAAGGTTGAAATCCGAAGCCTATTAATCTAAACTACCATATATATGGTTCATTATGTTTTTTGAAAGGGGGGATAAATATGTCAGACAATCAACAGCCATTAACTCTCAATCAGCAAAAAATGCAGGAGATAATGACCCATGATACCCGAACTGCGGTGAACATGGAAAAGACCCGGACTGGCTACGATCAGGAGTATTACAGCATGGATAAGACCATGGAGGACACTCGCTTTATTAGCCGGGTACTTAGGGGGGTAGATGCCCAGGAGTTGAACCTTACTGAACAGGATAAGCAGCATCTTCGTATTGTAAACAGCCGTAATAAGTCCCA
>JAEELH010000202.1 GCA_016288825.1 Lachnospiraceae bacterium
ATTCAAAAAACCGGGAGGCACTGCATCTATGTCCGATATCAGACTGCTCCCCGTCAACTTTTCCGCAACATTCTTTGCGATCTCTATTGGTGCTTTGTGATACTCCTTAGCGGAGGCCATGGCCCCGTTACATTGGAACTCACAAAGGTCGGGACGGTTTGAAATAGTAACCGTCCCGTACTTCTCATCATATCCTGCCTCTTTAAAGGCTCCTTTTACTTCATTCTCAAGTAAACTGATAAGTTCCTTCATTATTACTCCTGTGCTTTTGCCCTGATCTTGTATGATGATGCGACTGTGTCGTCATCTGTTTTGAAGATGACACCTCTGTACCTCTCAAGTGTAGCTCTAAGGAGACTTCCCAGACCGCAAACACTGATTATCTCTCCGATAGCAACGGTGATCATCAGGAACCAATATGCGTCCTCTGCACCGTATGCCTTGATAAGTACAGCCGGAACGATGATGGCATTGGTAAGAACCGGAGGGATAGTGTATAAGAACTTAGTCCCTCTGAGAAAATACGTCATGATCGCTGCCAGCAGGGTTGCGATACTTCCGAAAATGATATCCCAGATAACTGCTCCTGTCAAAGTGTTGGCAAGAAGACAACCTACAAAGAGTCCGGGAATAGCTGCCGGTGTAAATACGGGCAGTATGGTAAGTGCCTCGGAAATACGAACCTGAATGGCTCCGCTTGCCAGACCGAAAGCTGCGATAAAGTAGGTAAGTACCACATATACTGCTGCGATCATTGCTGCCTGTGTAATAAACAGAGCCGGTGACATCTTTCTTTTTGTTTCCATTTTAAATTACCTCCTAGTTTTTTTGATCGAGGGTCCTTCGGCCCTCCCGATGTGGATGGAATTTCGAACACACCGGTTATCTGATCCTCTGTTACATTTATTTTGCAAGTCCGAGTTCTCGGATCTTAGCAATCATCCTGCCTACATACCGCTCACAGATCTCATCGGTCTCTGCCTCGACCATGACTCTGATAACCGGTTCTGTACCGCTCTCTCTCAGAAGCAAACGGCCGTCCGCTCCCAGTTCTGCGCTGATAGCATCCCTTTCAGCCAGGACCTCTTCATTGGTCATGACCGCTTCCTTGCTCTCCACGGGGAGATTACGGAGAAGCTGGGGATACTTTTTCATGCCTCCGGCCAACTGACCGAGGGTTGTCTTTTCCTCCATCACTACTTCCATAAGCATGATGGCTGTAAGTATACCATCGCCTGTTGTGGCGTGTTTTGAAAAAATGATATGTCCTGACTGCTCGCCGCCGATAACATAGCCATGCTTGACCATGTCCTCATTGACATACTTGTCTCCCACAGCGGTAACATCAACCTCGATCTCATTGGACTCCATGGCTTTAAAGAATCCGAGATTGGACATGACTGTGGCAACCACATGATTGCCGTCAAGACGACCGTTCTTTTTAAAGTATCTTCCGCAGATATAAAGGATATAATCTCCGTCAATAACCCGGCCGTTTTCGTCTACGGCTATACATCTGTCAGCATCGCCGTCAAAAGCAAATCCGCAGTCAAGCTCCTTTTCGCGTACCAGCTGCTGAAGCTCTTCTATATGGGTGGAACCGCAGTCGAGATTGATATTGAGTCCGTTGGGCTCGCTACCGATAACATATGTCCTGGCACCCAGAGCATCGAAAACTGACTTGGCGATGGAAAAAGAACTGCCGTTGGAACAGTCGATACCAATGCGCTTGTCCTTATATGAACGGGTAGCAAGGGAAATGAGATAACCTATATATCTGTTACGTCCGATGGCATAATCGGTGGCTATGCCCACATCCTCGCCATGGGCAAAGGGGATCTCATCCGTCTCCCCGTCGATATAATGCTCTATCTCCTCCTCAAGGGCGGCTGCCATCTTGTGGCCATCTCTGTCCATGAGCTTGATACCGTTGTCGTAGAAGGGATTGTGGCTTGCAGAAACCATTACTCCGCAATCAAAGCCCTCTGTCCGAACTACATATGCTACGGAAGGGGTTGTTGTAACATGTAATAAAAATGCGTCCGAACCTGAAGCTATGATCCCTGCAACCAGGGAATACTCAAACATGTAACTGGATCGGCGGGTATCCTTGCCGATAACTATACGGCCCTTATGCTCCTGGCCGAAATACCAACCCAGATACCTGCCTATCTTGTATGCGTGATCGCTGGTGAGGACCTTACCGGCCTCACCGCGAAATCCGTCTGTTCCAAAATATTTCATAATACACCACTACTGAACTATAAACTTACCAATGAGCTCATTAAGGGCGTCTGACTGCTCTGAAAGCTCCTGAGAAACTGCACTTGACTCCTGGGCTGTAGCAGAATTGCTCTGGATAACATTGCTGATCTGCTCGATACCGTCATTGATCTCGCCCATGCCGCCTGCCTGCTTGGAAGCCATATCTCCGGCCTCACGCATCATATTGGCAACTTCATTGATAGTCTCCTGAAGCTCTACAAGTGCCTCTCTGGTCTCATTAACTACTGCGTTACCGTTTTCAACCTCTGAAAGAGTTGTGTTGACGAGTTCGTGTGTACTCTGAACTGCCTCATTACTCTGACCTGCAAGCTCTGAGATCTCCTCAGCAACAACTGCAAATCCCTTACCTGCTTCACCTGCTCTGGCTGCCTCGATGGAAGCATTGAGTGAAAGAAGCTTGGTCTGTGAAGCGATGGACTCGATAGTATTAGCAACGGAAGCGATCTCCTTGGAAGCCTCGTTGATCCTTTCCATAGCTTCGGTAACACGCTGCATCTTTTCTGCGGAAGCTGCGGTCTCCTCGCGACCTCTCTCTGCCATTGCCGCACCCTTGGTAGCTGTCTCTGCCATAAGCTGGGTCTGCTCATTGATGGTATTAACACTGGCTGTAAGCTCCTGGATAACAGCTGCCTGATCCGTAGCACCCTCTGCAAGGTCTGAAGCACCCTGGGACATATTGTTTGCTCCCTGAGATACCTGTGCAGAAGAATTACGAACCTCAACGATTGTCTGTGAAAGTCTTGTTGCTATATCATCAAGTGTCTGACGGATAACCTCGAAGTCACCGGCATAATACTCGGGATGATCACTTCCTCTGGTAAAGTCGCCCTCTGCAACACGATCCAGAGTGTCTCTGATATCAAAGGAGATAGCCTTGATGGAATCACAGGACTCCTGGATAGCATTAGCAAGTTCACCCATCTCATCTGTTGAGTTGTACTCGATATCAACATTGAGGTCACCGGCAACAAGCTGCTCAGCTGCAGTCTTGATCTGTCTGATAGGCTTATCAAATACATATGTAAGCTTGCGCTTAACATCCTCTATGAAGAGTACATTGATAAGGATGAAGAGTACTGAGCATGCAACAAGCACTACGGCAATGACGATATCTATTGTATATGTAGTAGCTGCCATCTTTTCAGCATCCTGATATACGACCTTAAGGTCTGCAGCCATCTGCTGGAGTGTGGGATTGACCTTTTTTTCCATTACAAGATAGATCTCTGTAGTATTGATCATCTCTCCCGTAAGGGTCCTTCCCTCTTCCTTGTACATCTCATTGAGCTGGTCCGTAAGAGCACTCAGTTCATTAAGATCGTTGGCAACTGCATTGAGATGTGCTTTGTTATTGTAGGTCTTTTTGAGATCCGCAAGAGTCTCCGTCATGGATGTGATCTTATCATTGAAGTTGGCGATCTGCTCTGTTCTCGCCTCCTCGTCTCTGGTAACGAGTGCCCACCATGCGGACTTTGCATAAGCCTGTGTATC
>JAEELH010000203.1 GCA_016288825.1 Lachnospiraceae bacterium
AAGCCTATCAGCACGCCATCGGTCATATCGTCAATCACGATTTTGAGAAAGAGGATGTGCAGCAGATCGAGGCCGTGGCTCATAAAGTGACTCAACCTGTAGTAAGGCGCATTAAACCGGCCGTAAGGGATAAATACCGGAAATTTGAGGAAAGAGATAATGTGCTCAGAAAAAGACTGACATCAGATAAATATTGGGAGGTGGTGATCGCAAGATTAGAAAATCAACGCTTAGGAGCAGATTACTGAAAACAAAGAAAGGAGTTTATCATGAAAAAGAAACTATCCGCTATACTTTGTATCTTCCTGATCCTGTCACTGGTCATACCAACACAGGCAGCAGTTAAAATTCAGAAACCGGAGTTTACCACAAAAACAAAGACGGTTTATATGGTCAAAGACGAAAAGCTGTCTCCAACCATCAAGGGCAACACCAAAACGATTAAATGGAAAACAAAGAACAAGGCAATTGTAGGCGTAAACAAAAAGGGGATATGGACAGCAAAAAAGAAAGGATCAACCACGCTAACTGGAACGTATGGGAAAAACACCCTTCCCCTCAAAGTAATTGTGTTGGATCCGTATTTAAACTATACAGACAGCACAATCACTGTTGGTCACCAGTTTACTCTGAAGCTCATGGCCGCGGCCGCCCTAAAAGTCAAATGGGTATCTTCTGATAAGACAGTAGCCACGGTTAATCAGTCGGGCAGAGTGACCGGAAAAAAAGTAGGCAGAGCGGTTATAAAGGCGACGGTGGCCGGCGTGACTTACAGCCATAAAATCGAAGTGCGTTCTTCCGGAACGATTATTCTTACACCATCTGCGCGCTACGTGATAGTCAATCCGACTCCGACTCCTTCACCAGTAGTGCCGACAGTAACTCCATCACCAGTGAGACCAACTGTTACCCCCACTCCAGTTCCAGACCAGGGATTTCATGGCAGCACATATGTCCTTAACACAGACACCAAAAAGATTCATAAGCCCGGATGCTCTTACGTTGATAAAATTGATCCGGATAATTACGCGATGACGGATCTGTCAATAGCAGAACTTCAGGCGATGGGATACACAACCTGCGGCAAGGAGAAATGGTAATGAAGAAAAAGTTCAAGATCCCTGGGCTATCTTTCAGCTGGAAACGAGCGCTTGGAATCACAAAGGCAAAAAGGAAAATAGCGAAAGCCACTGGGATCCCGACCACGAAGCAGGGCAGAAAGAACAAGTTTGCAAGCTTATTCCGAATCAAATAAAAAATCCCCGGCGCTCTCTGCAAAGCACCGGGGTTGCCAAAGAAAGGAGGCGAAATACGAAAAAGCGTCATCCTTAAGCGCCTGCCGCGCGGGTAAGGCAGCGCGCAGCAGGCTATTCAGTTGTAGCTATATTATACCATAATAATCATGATTAATCTATAAAAAAACCGATCTCCCGCCGGAAACAGGAGACCGGTTTCGTGAGTGGAATGTTATGCTCCACAGACACAAAGAGAGTATATCATTCCTCCCGCCACTTATCAAGCAGGAGGTTATTTATGCCCAAAAGAAAGAAGCACCAGCGCCTTCCTTCCGGCTATGGTCAGATCCGCTATCTCGGACCGCACCGGCTGCATCCCTATGCAGTCCATCCGCCGGCGCAGGAGACGGAAACAGGCTATACAAGACCCAAGGCTTTGTGTTACGTCGATGACTGGTATATCGGATTCCAGGTCCTGGCCGCGCACCACAGCGGGACGTATAAGCCAGGTGACGAGCTGACCTATGCCCGGCCATCCGCAGCGGACAATCCGGATCAGGGCTGCAGAGCGTTTCTGGATGCCCTGAAAGGCTTTCAGGTGAGCCTGATGCCGGATAGTAAGGGTCTGACCTTTGCGGAGGTATATGAGGCTTATTATGAGGCCAAATTCGGAGAGCACGCCCCGAAGAAGCTGTCCAGGCAGTCCATAGCCAGCACGAAGGCGGCCTACAAAAACTGCGCGGCCCTCCATGACCGTCCTTTCCGTGATCTGCGTCTTGACGATCTGCAGGCCGTCCTGGATAGCTGCACGCTGGCAGAGTCGTCCCTGGAGCTGATCCGCAATCTTATGACGCAGATGTACGGCTACGCCGAAGCTCATGAGCTGTGTGATAAGAACTATGCCAAGCACGTTGTGATCCCTTCGGCAGAGAAAGACGAGAATGGCGTCCCCTTCACACCTGCAGACATAAAGACACTGTGGGAGCACCGTGCGGATCCGACTGCAGAAATGCTTGTGATCATGTGCTATTCCGGCTTCCGGATCTCGGCTTATCTGACCATGCAGGTCGATCTGACAGCCGGATCCTTCACCGGCGGCATCAAGACCAAGGCGGGCAAGGGGCGCGTCGTCCCGATCCACAGCGCCATACTGCCGCTGATCACTGAGCGGATCCGGAGAGACGGGAGCCTGCTGCCAAACGGAGCGCAAAGATTCCGGGCTGACATGTACACGCTCCTGAAGTCCCTGGGCATTGAGAAGCATACGCCACACGACTGCCGGCATACCTTCTCGGCACTCTGCGAAAAGTACGGGGTTAAGGAAGCCGACCGCAAGCGCATGCTCGGGCACTCCTTCGGGGCTGATGTAACCAATGGCGTTTATGGGCATCGCACACTGAGCGATCTCCGGGTGGAAATCGAGAAGATCCCGGCGCCTGATGGTTTGTGACTTTTGTGTGTCGTGTAAACACTGTTTATATGCCGGAAATGCCAGGAAAGCAAAGGCTTTGAAAATGGCTGAAAGCACTGGTATCAGGCACTTTCAGCGGAGTTTCAGTGCATCCGTGGAATCAGCGAAATTTAATGTGTTTTTAAAAATTCAGACTATTTCAAACCCTGAAAGCACTGCAAACAGGGCATTCCTGATTTCGCTTGTGACTTTTTTGTGTCGTGTAAACACTATTTAAACCAAGGAAAGCACAGTTTTCCGAGGGTTTTTGGACAACAAAAAATCTCCGGCTCGTCGTGTAACCGACTTGCCGGGGATTTTTTTATTTGTGCTCCGGAAAGGACACTCACAAGAGTGCCCCCACATACACCACTGCCTCCTTGACCAGATCCACACCCTCGAAGATCCATCCGGTTACATCCTTGATGACAGCCACCGTCTCCGTGATGACCGCCCGGATCACTGGCAGCGCCTTGGCTGTTCCCTCCAAGATCCACACCGTTCCGATCAGTCCTGCCCGGATCAGGATCAGAAGCAGGGTCTCCAGATCCCAGACGTAAGAGAGCCATGCCACATCCGACGTGTTGATGATCCGTGGTCTCGGAGTCTTTGGAGCTTGCACAACTGCTTGCACAACTGCTTGCTCATCTCGGACAACTTCTTGCTCAAATTGGACAGCTTCTTGTTCAACTGTTGCTTCCTCGATCACCTGTTCCTTGATGATCTCCGGCTCTTCAGTGTGCGCCTCGATCCAGGCCTGCACCGTCTTCGGAAGTCTGTCTGCAGGGTATGTCTTTTCAGTCCCTGATGAGTAGGTGACATATGCACATGCGTTGATGTTATCAACATTTACGTTAATGATCATACTCTTTGCCATGATGGCTCCTTTCTTAGCTAATCCTTAGCTTGTTCTTTACTTCTTTGTTTAATCCTTAGCTTGTTCTTGCCGTCGCTCTCTTACAACCCGCCCGGCTGGCTCTCCTTATCATCTCCGGCTTTTCGCTATG
Organism: Lachnospiraceae bacterium; assembly: GCA_016288825.1. Lineage (GTDB taxonomy): Bacteria > Bacillota > Clostridia > Lachnospirales > Lachnospiraceae > Weimeria. The sequence continues at coordinate 3,693 of JAEELH010000203.1, forward strand.
ACCTCCTGTCCGGATCCTCGTTTGCGGTTCAACGCTTGGCCGTCGTGGCCGCTTCCCGTTACTGGCAGGTCTCTGATCGGCTGCGGTTTGGTTTGTTCGCCTCGCTTCCTGCCGCCCTCCGTAAGCTTGAGGGCTTCCGCTTTCTGCTTTCTTCTTTTTTCAAGGTCCGGTGTGCCGCTCGGGACTTATTGGGTTTCCGTTCCTTACACCTCCTTTCTTCTCTCTGGCTATAATATAACATATTGCTAGCTATATATCAAGCATTTTCTACCAATAAGGCCTAAAATCATAACCAAAATTCATCACCTGAATTTGTGTAAATTGTATATTGCTAGTTATATGTTTTTTATGTTACTCTGTGGGAGAAAAAAAGATATGGGGGTGAATGAAATGGCGTATACTCAAGCGCAAAATAAGGCCACGCAGAAATATCAAAAAACACACCTTGAACAATTGTCTATACGAGTACCAAAAGGAAAAAGAGCTGAGTACAAGGCGCTTGCTGATGCCAGGGGTGTATCTTTGGCAGGATTGATTACCAGTCTGTTGGATGCAGAACTAAAAAAAGAGCCCGAGGGATAATCCCCCGGGCTTTCTTTTTTTTACATCCCCGTCAGCTTCTTCCACGTCTCCGGACCGCAGATCCCATCCGGCTCCAGACCGAACTTCTCCTGGAACTTTTTCAAAGCATACACCGTCCTGTCACCGGCCTTGCCATCTCTTGCCAGAGCCTTTCCCCGATCGTCCTTGTAACCTCTCCCCCTCAGGATCAGCTGCATCAGCTTCACGGCCTTTGACTTATCGCCAGGATGGATCGTGGGCAGTGTGATCGTCCATCCGGCAGCGGGAGCCGGCGCCGTCTCTTTATACCTGAGAACACAGTCCCATGGATAGTTGTAGTAGTTATGGATCCAAAACTCACGGCCTGTCTGATCCCCGGTGGATCCGCCGACAATGCCACCATACTCATTGATCGCAGCCTCGACCAGCAGGCCGTTCCCGCAGTACATGGCTGTATGGTTGACCTCATTCAGCAGGACATCACTCCTCCGAAGGCCGGCGCCGGTCCTGAGATTGACCTCATCTGTCACGTCCTCAAATCCGCACTGGGTAAAGATCCGCTTCATGTTTCCGGTGTAGGTCGCGCCCCTTGTCTTGACCGGTACGCCTGCCTGCTCCCATGCCATGATCACGGCGCTGGAACAGTCATAGTCGCCCTCTTCCCCCCAGCGGTCTTCCTGGTCATAACCATGATGCCGGTCATCGGCAGCCGTGTCTTCCATCCAGCAGATAGCCCCCTCGGACTTTGTTTTGCCTGTCACTTTTGGCACCTCCTCTACAGCCTTGATCTTGCCGGTGTACCCGAAAGGATCACTCCCGGCATCCGGGAAACACCAGAAGGTATATCGTGCCCCGTACGTGTTTACGATCAGAGTCTTACCCCTGACATAAGCCGACCGGTCATAGACCCTGCCTGTGCTGATCGATTCGATATCTGACAAACAGTCGTGCTCGTCGATGTGATCCGGCAGCGTCCGATTGCCGTTGCAGATGACATCCCGGACCGCGGCCACCAGCTCGTCAGAGGATGATCCGTTGTCCATGTGATAGGCCGCCTTCGCGAACCATCCGCAGGTCCGGACGTAGTTATACAGGCTGCCATAGCTCCGGCCGAAATTCTCAAACCTGTTGCACATCAGAGATGCCTCGGCAGCTGCTCCCTTTACGGATCCCTGCTCCTGGTGGCAGAGGTTCGCGATGGCCTTGAGCTGAGACGCTGACAGGTCATACCTTTTGCTCACTCCGTTACCTCGGGCAGGCCAGCCAGGCTGGTAAGGATGCTCAGCACCCCGGCCAGCGCGGAGGATGATGCCACCAGGATCCAGTTTACCTCACCCAGCGCCACTGAACTGCCGATGGTCGCTATAGCCGCCTGAGCCATGGTTTTGCCCGCTCTTACGCTTGCAGCATGTATCCACGTTCTTTTCATTTCTGATCCTCCTTTCTGACGGGCTTTCCAAGGTTGCGTTCCTCGTCAGTGCAATAAAAGATCCCGTCTATGTTTCCGATCACTTCTTTTGCGAGTTCCTGGTACAGGGTCGAACAGTTTCCATTCACATCACCCAGGTTGTCATTCCAGTACTGCACGACCTGGTTCCGGAAGACAACATAGCTGAGCGGGTTCGTCATGATCCCCTCAACAGTGGCGATGTAAGACAGAGCAGGATTACCCTCAAACGCCTTGCGGAACAGTACCGCCTGCGAAGGTTCCGTATTCGCAGGGATGACTTCTATGTCAACTGTTACGTTCCCGAACTCCTTCTCGATGGGGAGAAGCTGGGTGATCGCGCTGGCCTTGTCCTGACCGTTGACATATAGCCTGATGATCTGGTTTTCTTCATCGTAGTCTGTTCTGATATCCGGATCAGCTCCAAAAAGGGCCTGGATCTTACGATAGTATGATACCCAGGGTGCCGACAACTTTACGGTACTCATTCTTCCACCTCCTCGTCCAAATCAGAATCAATGTCATGTGGTTCGCCATTAAAAATAGCAACTCCGCCGTAAAAGATCTTGAAAGAGCCATACTTTACCCTGTACCGTCCACGGTCAGGGTTGCAGATGACCGGTTCCCCGTCATCGCCCTTGCCGCAGAACACACACCAGTGCGCGTGCTTCCAATGGATGATCGCCGGGCGGTCCTGTTCCACCAGTTCCGCCGCATCCATCTTGTATGCCTTGATATCGCCTAAACCATGAAGTCTTGCGGTTCTCATGATATCAAGCCCTGTGCACCCGATGAACTTCGTGTTGCACTCCTTTACCAGCTGTTCCAGTGGTAAGTCTATATCGTGGTAGGCAAGGAGCATCTTTAAGCAGGTCGCGCCACAGTCATTCTCCTTCGGGGACGTTACCGGTTTTACATCAAACATCTGTCCACCCCCTTATCTCAGAGGATCAACGGGACTGTCAATCACGTCAAAGGTAAACCGCTTATTCTCGGCCATAGCCTTGCCCTCAGCGTCAAGGTTTACCTGTGACGTGTAGTCCTTTTCCTTCTCCGTCTGGATCTCTGTCATGATCTTATATCTCTCGTCCATGATATCCTCCCCTTACATAAAGTAAATTCCACCGCTGTTTTTCAACGCGTAGTCCAGAAGCTCTTCCAGCTCCATCTGTTCCTCGCTCTTGTCCATGATATAGTAGGTATCCTCTATGGTATATGGGTCCTTAGCTTTTAACCCACGGATGACATATTGCGTCTGTTTGTCATACTCCACCTCTGGCATTGGGTGGTTTATATGCTTTATCCAGCCCAGGCGTATCCGCTCCTTTGGGTTCTCATCAAAGTATGCCTTGACGTTCATCACAATCCTGCCTGTGACGCTTCCGTCATAGTCATTTATAGGTGTTAATATCCGTTGTCCCTTCTCATCATACTTTTCATAATCCCAGGTGATGTCAGCCATTACCTTCACCCCCTTCTGCTTCTGTCACGGTCAGTTCAAAACTTGCCGTCCATGTGGTTATATCCTCTCCTTCCCCAACGGTATAGGTTGCCATAACCTCAGTATCCTCCACCGTCAGTTCCGTACCCGCTGCCGGCGTGAAGGTTACCTGATCCGTAAAGCGCCGTGAAGTGCCGTCCTCATAGGTCGCCACAACGACCGCGCCGGTCAGATTAAGGGTTTCGCCAGCAGTGTATTCTCTCTTTTCCGGTACCGAGCGGAAGGAAATGGAAACCAGTGCGGGTCCATCAGGCGTAAAGGAGCTGTGCGTGTTCATGAACCTCCAGACCTTTGATCCGGCTGTGCAGGTGTAGTGCAGGTTGATCATGTTCATCCCGGCACTTTCAATCTGTGTATGTTCTGTCGCTATCTTCACATCATCCGTCGGTGGTACAAGCGTCGTGCTGTATGTACCTGCATGCCTGCACCTGATCTCATACCATGCCCCGTGACCATCATCCTCGATTTCAGGAAGTATGAATGTCGTCGGACAATCAATGATCTGGTCAAACCGGTATGTGATGTTTCGGGTCAATCCCTCAAAGGTGATGTTGGAGTGTTTATAAATAACAGGTATCGGCGCGCCTATTACGATGTCGTCGGCCTCCGTGTAGTCGGACCCGTCATAAGTATAATAAGTCGATCCCTCCTTGAAGGTCGCATCCTCTGTCAGGGTGAACTCATAAGACAGCGTATAATAGCCTGGTATCTGATCGCCATATGTGTATGTGGATTTATCAATCTGGACGTACTCACCGTTTACAAGACGGAAATATCCGACAAACTCTAAATACTTTGCGTCGCCTGTAGGCTCATACTCCCATGTGGCAAATTCATCCGCATCGTAGACATAGAAGGTTACGCGGTAATCAAGGTTTCGGATTGCCAGGTCTGTTGCCCGGAAAACATAGGTGTCCGAGTACACCCCCCAGTCAATCACGACAACCTGTGAGACAGCTGAAACGTCGAACCGGACGGCAACGTCCACATGCCCGTTTCCGTTGACTGCGATATATCCGGCAGTCCCCTCGACGGTCGTTTCGGATGTCACCCTCACTTCATCCTTTGCGAAAATCCTTGCAAAGATATACCACCCCGTGTCCTGTATCCCGAAGCTGGCATACTTGGATATGTCATCCACATACTCCGGATACCCTGCCACTTCAAAGACCGTTTCGGACATGAGCTGCGTTTCTGTAAGTGAATGCACTCGCGCAGCGTCATTCTCATACCCGGATGACATGGCCTCCAAGGCCAGGGCTATCCTCTGCCCTGTATCATCCAACAAAACAGGTTTCTTCAAGACATTCACTCTTCCACCCCCTCGTAAACCGCATTCAACAAGCCATCAACTAATTCCAGCCCGAGATCAGCCTGTACCTCGTTATGTATGATTTCTATTACCTTGTTGGTGTAATCCTGCGTCCATTCACCCGTACCACCGCCGGAGGACGGTTTGGTTATGACGCCCCTCAGCGTTGGCGTTTCCGCCCTTATCTCTCCCGTCATCTCCTGTGCGCCTCCTGTAGTATCTTGAACTTTTTACGTTCGATGTATGTATCCCGCTGCCCATCCGCAAAGGTTATGTACACATCGTACCTGTGCACGCCGAATTCCAACCCCTCCGTATCCTCCGGATCCAGGCGGAGCGTGTACCCGTCAAGGATTTTGACAATGCACGGCTCTGCGTCATCATAGTCAGCTTTAACAGCAAACCGGACGATATCGCCATCCTGTAACTCATACAACGTCCCGTCATCCTGGTAAGCCTCAAAATTACATACAAAACTGTCGCCCCTGGTAAGGGATATCGTACAAGTATCCGCGTCAATCGTGTAGCCCATCCCGTCACCTCCTTTAGTTCGCTATCGTCCATTTTTTCGCCGTTGCTACTGCCTTTTCCGCTGCCGTCAGCTTGTTGACATTGGATGCGGTCAGGTTGATCGTCCTCGTGGTTGTCACCACTGGCAAGCTGTTAATGATCCTCAGAAGGGATTCCTTTGACAGGCATCTGCAATTTGTATAACTGTGGTTCAGCGGAATCGGGAAAATGTAAACCTCTTCCAGGTTCCAGCAGTCGCCAAGGAACTGCGCCGGGGCTGTTGACGTGACCTTCGGGATTGACCATCCTGTCAAAGTCACCTTTCGGAGGTTATAGCAGTACCGGAACATCGTCGCTATGGTCGTACAGGCTGCCAGGTTCCAGTTCTTGATGGTGATCTCCCTGAGCGATGAACACCCACTGAACATTGACGCTACCGTCGTTGCCTTTGCCACGTTCCAGGAACTGAGTTCTGGAAGGGATTCCAGAGACAAACAATCCTGGAACATGCTTGCGAAGGTTGTTGCGCCGCTGGTGATCCAGGATCCAAGATTGCCGATAATCCGTTTAAGGCTGTAACAATAGGCAAACATAGACGCGTAGGACGTTACTGCAGCACTCGGCGCCCAGCTTGTCAGGTCAAGCTCTCTCAATGCCCAACAATTGGCAAACATTGTCGCAAGGCTTGTGACTGTCGAGACGTTCCAGCCGGACACATCCAGTTGTTTGAGCGACCTGCAGCCGGAAAACATCGACGCCAGTGAGTTTGTAAACCGGAAATCCCAATTTGCAATCCCTGTGAGCCGCTCAAGGCTGTAACAGTTCGCGAACATCGAGTTTGCCGTGCTGCTTCCAGATCCGATGCCGGTAACGTTCCAGGTCGAAGGGATATCCAACTCTTTCAGTGACCAGCAGTTATTGAACATGGCGTAGATGTTGGTGCATGCGCTTGTCACCTGTATCCAGCTGACATCAAGATGCTGGACAGAGTTACACCCGGAGAACATGGAGTTAACTGTTGTCAGCGTGCCGGTCGGACCGGACGGCATTTTGATGACCTTCGCGCTGCTGCACTCCTGGAAAAGGCTTGAAAGGTTCGTCACCCCGCTCACGTTCCACCCGCTTACATCAATCGTGATAAGACTTCTGCAGTATGCAAACACACTTGCAAGGCTTGTGATCTTCGGGGTTTTCCATCCGGACACATCGGCCTCTTTGAGTGACTGGCATCCGTAAAACATGCTTGTAAGATTCGTTATCTTATCCGATTTGAAAGCGGTGATACCTGGGATCTCCGCAAGCCTACGACACTCATAGAACATCGATGAAAAGTTTGTTGCGACAGCAGTATCCCACCCGGTCAGATCCAGGGTCTCCAGGGCTCGGCAATTGTAGAAGCATGATGCAAAGGATGTCACCTTGCTCACATCCCAATGCTTCAGGTCAAGTTCCTTCAAGACGTAACAGCCGTTAAAAGTGCTTGACAGGCTGGTAACATTCGGCGTTATCACTCCGCTTATGTCAAGGGAGCGCAGCCTTGCGCACTCTGCGTAGGCATATGTCAGGCTCGTAAGCGCATAACCGTAACTGCTGCCCTGTGAGATCACCTCATGTTCAAGCGACCACATACCCCAGGCATAAGATGATGAAGGAGCGAGGTACGTAAAATGAGGGATATAGGCAATCCTCTCCATAACAGGCTGGGCCCTGTATGGCATCACCGTCGCCCCGTTGGCTGTTACGGAGAAGCCATAGCAATGCGTGATCGTCCCGGTGATCCGCACGACCACATAACCACTGTACTCCTCCAGGGACTTGCTGTAATTCGTGCCGCTTGAAACCTCTGCCGTTTCATCAACCACATAAGTTCCGTTTTCTATATGGCCTATATCGATGGTGGCTTTGCCACTGGACGTATCGATATGCCACGCTATGTGCGCGTCATCGGAATCCGCGTCATAGGTCATATATACAAAGTCGGTGCTGCCTGACATCTCCAGGTTGAGGCTGTCCAGGTCAGGCCAGTCCGAAGGACGTACCCAGTCCCCAGTTATGCCGTAAGGCTCAATGTCCAGATCCTCCAGATACCGCTTTTCCAGCTCCTCGATCATCTCCGCCGGTGTCAGCGCTTCCACTGCTCCCGTCCTGTAGCGTATGGCGTCTGCCATGTCCTGGATCGTATCATCATGGATGGAGTAGTACTGACCGGGTACTCTTGTTACTGCTGGCATATCAGAACTCCACCTCCTCAACTGCCGGGTAGACCTCAAGCAGCATGTTATAGATATCGGCTTTATCAGCATTGGTGAGGGTGTATGTGTCCCCTTTTGCCCCTCTGATCGGAGGCGTGGTGTAGCTGTCACCGTTGGTCCAGGTGAGGGTCAGCGTATAATCATTGTTGAGCACGGCGCTCGCGATCCCGTTACCGGTCGCGCCGATCTCCCCCTTCACGCCGCGGACAGATCCCGTCTCAAAAGTCTCTCCATCCGAAAATGTCAGGAGGATCGTGTAATTATCCGTCAGCTCAGCAGACCGCAGGCCATTTCCTCTTGGTCCTCTGAGTGACTGGTTTGATTTCCAGCTTGTACCATCGTCAAAGATGATATTGAGCTTGTAAGCATCATCTATCCAGATCCGCTCAGGCTGCTTGCCTGTATCGCCCTTCGGTCCAGTCTGGCCAATGGGTCCTTCCGGGCCGACAAAACCTCTTGGTCCCCTCACCCCGCTGATTTCGATTTCCACTTCCGGATCAAGGCTGTCAATGTCCATATCGTAATCCGCCAATCAAGTCACCTCCTCCGTAATAGTGAAATCTTTCTTTGCAATCAGAGTCTTGGTAAAACCGTCAACCGTGACAAGCTGCATATCCCATACATAGTTTCCAAAATCAAGGGGTTTCGTGTCTTCCGGCTCGACAGCCAATATGAACGGATTCTCCGTATATGTCTTTTCTATCAGACATTCGGTATCCGTATATGCCCGCTTGACTCCGAAGTTGATCTGATCCCCCGCATTCATCTCGTAAACTTCCCCGTTCATTTTCAGGACGAATTTCGCACGGCCTGAATCTCCACGGGTAATCATCATGCGCTTTGTGGCTCTGTTCACAAAATCCATTGGTCAATCCTCCCCATCATGTGCCTGCCGGTTCAGCCAGTTGATGATCTCTTCCTTTGCCTTCTCCGTGCTCCCATTTGCCCCTAACTCCTGCAGGCCGCCGAGCGATGCGAGCAGAGCTCTCATGATTATGCCCTGTTCGGACTTGATCTCCCTCACAACACGCTTATCTTCCTGCTGTCGCTCTTCTACCACGTTGATCCGGTCGTAATCCCTCCCCAACTTTTCCTTGATCTCCTGGATGTCTGTCTCGATCCGGTCAAGCCTTGCCGTGATCGCGTCGGGAGCATCCTCCCGTTTTGCCTGATCTTTGATCCTTGACCAGAAACCTGGCCATTCCTTATATACAAAGTACACAACCAGTACAAAGATGATCAGCCACTGAACAAATGCCTGGCCGTCTACGAGTGACCATAATTTAGATTCCATAGTTACAGCTCCAATACGTGCTTGATCCAATCGTCAAAAGTTACTGATTCCAGCAGCAGGCCTTCCTGGAAGAACCTGTTCTTGATTCCCATGATGATCTGCGACTTGATTTCCACCTGGATGGATTCAAAAAGATGCTTGAACTCCAAATAGTAATCTTTAAACCTTCGTTCTGTTGCCAACCGGAACGCCTGATTCTCTTGATTCAGCCATTCATGTTTGTTCATCGTGAAATACGCATCATAGATCATGCTCGTAGCGTAAAACTGTGCATCCGGCTGTTTCCCTCTCCGAATGAACTCATTGACCAGTGCGGTGCTTGAATCAAGCATGTTGTTATACGTTTTCAGGATGTATTTGGGATCATGCCTGCATACGGATCCGTCACGCCATCGCCATAAATAGAACGGCTGCTGACAGTATTTGATTTCCTTGCACATCTTCTGGGCAAGGCAATTAAAATAGCTGTCCTCATGCACCGTCAAATTGTCGTTAAACCTGATCTTGTTGCCTGTCAGATAAGACCTGCGGTAAACCTTGCCATGGACAAACGTGCTGTCCATAGGATGATTGACATACACAGGCTCTTTTGTAATGGGATGTCTTGTTTCTTCCACAAAAACGGAAGAAAGAGCGTTGAACCCATCCCCCTGCATCTCGCGAAAGATGATGTAAAGGCCGCACATGTTGAAAAATAAATCGTCGCAGTCAGCCCACATCACATAATCTGCTGTTGAATGATCCAGACATTTATTTCGTGTAGCAGAAACGCCTTCATGCTCACACTTATAAAACTCAATAGCAAATGGATATGATTCTATAAAGTCCTTTGGCAACTCTGTTGACCCGCCATCGCAACAAATGACCACGCCCACATCACGCTGAAGGTTTACGCTCTGTTGCAATGCTATACTATCAAGTAACGGCTTTACAACGCTTACTCCTTCGTTATAAATAGGAATAAGTATATCAAGTTTCCTCATTTACATAGCCTCCGCATATTTCCAGAAATACCCATAAGCCTTTTCCTTCTTGCCATTACACACCATGCTTATATTTCCACTTGAATTCTTATATATACTGCTTATGCTTCTGAGGCTGTCCCACGCTTTTACAATGTTACCATCGCAATCTATCTGAAGAACTTTCTTTGATAGTTTTCTCCCGACCTCTGCGTAATCATGATGAAGAGCTGACTTTATGGCTGATTTCTTATAGTCATGCGACTTTACCGACCTTTGGATCTTTGTTCCATAGTTATTGTTGTATTTCCTCGTGCAGAATTCCAGATTCCAGACGCAATTATTTACCTTATCTTCATCCTTGTGGTTTACTTCTGGCAAATCATGTGGGTTTTCCAGAAAATTCTCTGCAACAAGCCTGTGAAGCATGAAAGTTTTTTTAATTCCATCTTTACAGAATGTCGTTTGCTTATATCCGTTTTTGGGTATTGAGTAACGCATAAAACCGCCAAGAGTTTTTGACCGTTTTACGCTTAATACACGCCCGAATGAGCTGATTTTATATAACTCCTCATACCCTTTTACATCGCGCCACTCTTCAAGCTCTTCCCCTATGAACATGACATAATCAGCTGTTGCAGCATCAAGGCAGGCGTTCCGTGTGGCAGACACTCCGTTGTGATCGCACCGCAGGTATTTGATTTCAAAGGGATATGCCTTGAAAAAGTCCTCAGGCAAATATGTATCTGATCCGTCATTGGCGATGATCACGCCCAGATCCTCCGTGAGATCGACCTGCTGCTGAAGAGCAAGGGAATCCAAAAGAGGTTTTATAACATCTTCTGTTTCGTTATATTGTGGGACTAAAATCTGTAATTTCATGAGCCCTCCACATATGCGGTGATACGGTCTGAATATGCGCTCCAGTTGGCTGCTGACTTATAGGCTTCCACCATACTCGACGGAACAAAGATGGAACCGAAGGCACCGGTCAGAGATGAATCTGACATAGGTGTGCTTGCGAAAATATTTACATTACCCAAAGATGCAATAATTGAACTATTTAAAATGTAAAAACTCATGAGGGCTGAACATCTGGTGAATGCATATTCCGACATATACACGAGGTTTGGAAAACTCAAAACGCTTAAGGAACTGCATGATGAAAACGCATATCTGTATATGCTTTTAACATTTGGAAAATATGTATCTGCAAGCATTTTACATCCTCCAAATGCAAGCACTCCAATTATTTCAAGCACCGGGAAACTCACTTTAGATAATGCCATACAATTATAAAAAGCATATGTTCCGATACTTTTGACAGCAGGAAAATTAACAGATGCTAAACCAACGGAACACGATTGAAAAGCACTCTCAGCTATCAATAATACTGATGGTGCATTTATAGATGTCAAAGAAACGCATTCTGTAAAAGCATAACTTGATATAACTGTTAAAGCAGGCAAGTTAACAGATGTTAAATTAGAACAACCACCGAACGCCCTGGACGACATGCTAGTCAGCAAAGGAAAATCTATAAAGCTGATTGAGGTACAAGTATAAAATGCATTAGTGCCTATAGTCGTCAAACTCGGAGCATTAAATTCGGTTAATTTTTTGCAAAAAGCAAAAGCACTATTGTCGACACTGGTTACCTGTGAGAAATTTGCACTTGAAAGTTGCTCACAATAATAAAATCCACTCGCCTGAATAATCGATGCAGATGGGAAATACCCTTGAGTTAATTTTGAACACATATAAAACGCATAACTTGGAACTACCTGGAGAGCTGGCATATTCACGTATTCCAGATTATATGCGCAATAAAAAGCGCTTACCCCCATTGATGAAACCGAAGGTAAATTAACAGAAGTCAGTTGTAAGAAGCGATAGAAAGCACTGGAAACAACATTGGTTATTAAACCTTGCGCGTCATCTACCTTCGAAAGCGTACCGTTTACGTGATTAACAAATTGCATGTGCCAGTCATCAGCCTCAGTGGATACCGAGACTGTCACCCGGGAAAAAGCATCATAGCCGGATGGCGGAGTATAAACACCGTTTTCAGAAAAAAATCCGTCCGACATTACAGCTTCCCCACCGCCGGAAATGCTGTAAATAGTGCTCACCATCTGAGCGGGCGTAAACGCTTCTGACAAACCGGTTTTTGCCCTGATCGCGTCCGCTATGTCTGTAAGGGTTGATCCCTGAATCATATATTCACTCAAAAGCTCACCCCCTCAGCGCTCGGAACGGCCGCCAGCTCCCATTCACCATCTGTATCGACACGAAGGAATTTTCCGCTGTCCGCTGCAGCAGGGATCGGGATGCCGTCTATTGCATCATTAATGGCTGTAAGCGCGTCAGATATTGCATCTCTGACCTCTTCCCCTCTCGCCGCCGTTTCGATAGCTGCAATATAAGTTGATATATCAGCCATTACAATCACTCCTTTATGCTTCTGATATGATATCTAAGGTTGTCGTAAGGATTTCACTATCTACCGGGCGAGCCCACGATATTGTTATCAGACCGTTATCGCCTTTTGAGCCATCAATGGCTTCTATTATTTTTTCATCAAGATTTCGATACAACTTATTCTCTACCAAGGTCAACGGTAATTCTGACTTAATCAACCAACCTGCAAATGTATTATTGATTGGTTCGTAGGAATTATCATGAAGATCAAGATGCGGAATACTTGTACTGCCTCCTGACCATTGCGGAATGTACAGGTTTTCATCTTCTATAAGTAAATAATCATGGCGATTTCCATATTCCTCATCTGTCACATCGAGCCGGTAATGTGTCTCACTTGTATACGTTGACCCTCCAAGATATCTCATAGTCCCATCAACAGATTCTTGGGTGCCGCGCGGTCCGTATTCATAATATGTATTCTTTGGAATTAAATCGGGTTGCTCAACCACAATTTGTTTATATATGCCGTCTTCTACAACATAGTATGTTTTACCAACTTGAGACACAACGTCTTGTGTACCATGAAAACCAATTGGGCCCTCGGCGTGATATTGTACGTGAATGCTTGGGTGTTCTGCATAGTCGTACTCTGCTTTTGGGCCAATGATGCAAGTCGCTCCATGAACATATATACTCACTACAGGAAAATTTGGCTGATGAATAAATTGTATTCCAACCAATACTACCCTTGTTGAGCCTTGTGGGTTAAAATCAAGTTTCCATACATATCCAGAAAAGGGAACTCCACTGAGTATTTCAACTGAAAACGGCTCGTTAGTGTGATATACCGTCATGCTTCCGCCGTCAACGTTTTGATGACCGTCCTCATCGTAATAAATCAACCCGTCAACAGTATTTGATGCATAACCCACATTTCCAGTGGCTGCAGACGGATCCCAGCTCAGCTCTTCAAGCGGTATGTGTCCGTCAGGATACTGTGCGCTTGTCCACGTAGTCCCATCAGCATTCTTGGCAATAACAACTATGCCTGTCAGGTCTATAGTCTCCCCATCCTGATATTCTGTCTTTGTTGGTGGAGTAACGATTTCGATGCGTGACGGCAACAAATCTGAAACATTCAGCCCCGTACTTGCGCTGAGCGGCACGCCGCCCATTGGCGAAGTGTAGTCCAGGCTGCTCGGATCCAGCCCATCCCCCTGGAACTCATACCCGTCCGGGATATTGAACCCGTTCGGATCCACATCGGTGACCTCTATCGTCCCGTCGCCATAGTGCATTTCCACCTGATACTGTGACGGATCAAACTGATCGCCTGGCAGATACGCATCCGGAGGCGGATTGTCCGGATTCGGTATAATCTCGATGCTGTCCGGGATCTTCTCGAAAACAGGTTCGTACTTCTCTACCGTCTCCCCGGTTTCCGGATCGATCACCTCAACGATCTCCAGATGCTCGGCAATCGTGTTCCCAAACTCATCAATGAAATAGTGATACTGACCTGTCGGGTTTATGACGTCTGCCCAGTCAGGGATCTGTGAGTTTATCCAGTCAATGTTCTGGGAATTGATATCCTGCACCACAAAGCCATCCGCAGACAATCCGCTGATCGTGTTTGCCTTCGTATAGCTCCTGAGCTCCACATCTGCCGGGAAGGCAACCGTAATCTTCTTTATCCCGGTATTGAGATTCGTCTGTATGCTCCTGATCGGTATATTCACAGGATCCTCAAGCTCCGAAAACCTCACGGTCACGATCTGCCCGACCTTAAGCATGGCATGCTTGCCGAAAATATGCAGGTCAAGCGCATCGATCGTGAAATCCATGCCGTTGAACTGCTGCTCGGAGAGGAACGAGGCGCACTTGGCCTGAAGCGCTTCTACCGTCCCGACAGAAGGATAATCCAGTGACGCGCATATGAATCCATACTTTTGCAGGATAGCCGCTCCAAGCTCAACAGGCTCTGTCATATACACGTCTCCGGCGCCTTTGGCGATGGCAGCCGTATAAAACTGCCTTCCGGCTCTTGTGATGTCCACCAGATTGAGCCCCAGTGCCACCGGCTGAGTGGCTGTCTGCGTGAAGTCGGTTGTCCACTCGATGTACGTAAGGTTACCTTCACGCCGTGTGTATACAAACCCGCCAACATAAGGCAGGATATTATTCCGCAGCTCATCCAGGCAGGAACGGAAGGTCCATTCACGTTTTCTGGACACGCCGCCGGATGGAGCCGCGCCCATCACAAGACGTCTGTCTGATCTGTTTTGATTGGAATTGTAATAGGTTATCAAAAAAGCGTAATACTGCCCGTCATCCATTTCCAACGACAGGCCCATTACTCCAGGCGGGCAGACCACATCGCCCAAAAACGCAAGGGCTCCCTCGCAGTGGATCTTTTTCCGCCCCAGGATGTCGATCGTTGGCGGCAGCGGACGGCCATAAAAAACGGAAACGCCATCTTCAAAGACTTCGATAGTGCTTCCGTACGGGACTAATGATTTCTCAAAAACATGATCTGTCGGGAAAGTGAAATCCATATTACCGGCTTCGCCGACCCCGGAAGTACAGACCGCACCATCAAGGGACATTTCCTTGTATTCCGGGTTAAAGATTTCGATCCCGTCCATTATCACAGAAAAGTAGTTCATAGCACCTTACCTAACGAATAATCAACGAGAACCGTGCCGGATCCGGTAAATGTCATTATGTTGTCTCCTGGAGCGAGGGAGAAACCAGGATTGACCGTTTCCCCGATTTCCAGGATGAAATTCTGCCCATTGAAGGATACGAGCATCTGGTCGCTCACGATGAATTTGGGGACAATGTTGTCACCGCCAGGGTTTACAAGGTTCCGGCTTTTCGATCCGTCCACCTCGAATGTACCGTAATAGATCGTGAGGTCAAACAGATCATCCCACAGCCAGTCATATGATCCTGTCGTGTCGACGCCCTGCTTGTAGGGCTCCAGATTGTAGTCGATGACAATCGTGGAGTGCTTCCGGCTGGACCGCCATTCATTGACAGCGAACCGGCCGGTATAGAAGAAATTCGGGTCATCATCCAGGATGCAGTTCAGCCGCTTCCCATGCAGGAAATTCATGATCGTGCTGTATGTGGACGCCCATGCGCCAGAATCCAGCACAAGAAAGGTGATGCTGCCAGTCCTGTTGCCATAATAGACTTTTCCGGTCAGTTCCTCTGTGTAGTCTATGGATCCGTTCGACGCCGGGATGTCCACATAATTCGTCTTTGGCGGAGGCGGGGAAAACACCGGTATCTCCATAGGAACCATCTCCCAGTCCTGGAATGTGTGCTTTCCCCCGATCGTCATGGAGTGGGCCGCGATGTTCGGCCAGTTCCTGGTATTGCTCATCTTGCGACCACCTCCCGATTCTGATAATAGGCCCTGAGACCAAGCTCCTGATCCATTCCCGGCGCCATCTGGCCGACAATATTGCCATTAAGCGTAACGACCATGTTGGCGAGCTGCGGCAGGTAAACTGTCAGCAGATTAATCAGCGTCTGCATGTCGGATGCCTCGGTACCCGATCTGAGGCCGGAAGCCGGAGCGGAAAATCCAGTGGACATGGACAGCTTTGCGTCAACGGCAAGTCCCCTGGACAGATCCGTCATGGCATCATCAACAACATCCGCTTTCCTGGCGATACCCTTTGCAAGACCCTCGTCAAGGTTGATACCGATAGCCTCAAAGACCCTTGACGGAGAAGCTACGCCAAATATGCCCTTGACGCCATTTACAAGCGCTGAGGCCGCGCTCTTTGCCGCCTCCCACGCCCTGGAAGCGGCTTCCGTGATGCCGTTCGCAAGGCCGGTCATCAGGTTACCGCCGACGGTCTTCATGGACTCATAGCCTTTATTCAGATCATTCATGAAATTGGTGATTCCTGTTACGATCCCCTTGAGGCTTTCGTTGAGTCTTCCCATAGCCCCGCTTGCACCGGCGCCAAGTCCGTTGACGATGTTTCCGCCGATGGTTTTCAGCGCATCAGGTGTCTTGCTGAAGATGCCGGTGATCCCATCCCTTGCCTTGGAAAAGAAATCCGTGACACCGCTCCACATCTCGCCCGCGCCAGCCTTCAGGCTGTTGACAATACCGGATCCGAACGCTTTGAACTTTTCCGGGATGCCCTGAAAGATGCCTACGACCGCAGAGGCAGCATTGGAAAAGAACTCCGTAACGCTCCCCCACAGCTCCCTCACACCGTTGAGCAGGCCGCTGATCAGGTTCACGCCGATATCCTTAAATACAGTCGATGGCGAAGCTATACCGAAGAATCCCTTAACCTTGCTGATCAGGGTATCGGCAAAGTCTTTGATCGCATTGTATACGTCTACGGCTTTCTCTTTGATGCCCTGGCCAACGCCGGCAAGCAGGTCCTTACCTGTATTTACAAGCGTGCTGATGTACTCCCCGAACTTGCTCGTTATACTTGTGATGATCTCAGGGATTACTTTGATGACTGCCGCGATGATCCCCGGCAGGTTCTGGACAAGAGCACTGAGCAGTTTCAATCCGGCTTCCGCTATCTTCGGGATGCTCTCAACCAGGGCGCCAACAATTGCTGTGATGATCTGCGGGATCCGCTCAATAAGCGTCGGAAGCGCTGTGATCATCCCCTCGGCCAGTCCGATGATCAGCTGCAGGGCTGCACTGATGATCTGATCGATGTTGTCGATCAAAGACGTCGCTATCGTGAGTACTGCCCCGACTGCTGCCGGTATCAGCTGTGGCAGTGCCTGCCCTAATCCGGTCGCTATGGATACGATGGCTTGCACGCCGGATTCCAGTAACGTCGGAAGGTTTTCAATGACCGCCTGCGCAAGCTGTACAACAATCTGCGTTCCCGATTCCATGATCCTGGGCAGGTTCTCACTGATCGCCTGTATGATGGACGTCAGGATCTGCGCTCCTGTCTCCACGAAAGCAGGCAGCTTTTCAGCTATGTTGGACAGCAGGCTGTCGATGCCGGTTCGGATCATGCCAAGACCTTCTTCCTTATCCCCGCTGAAAAGTTCGGTGACACCGTTCATTACGCCTG
>JAEELH010000204.1 GCA_016288825.1 Lachnospiraceae bacterium
AACCTCCTCTACTGCATCATTGCAGCCCTCATCCATGGTAAAGCGTTCTCTCTCCCAGTCTGCGGAAGATCCCATCTTGCGAAGCTGCTTTACGATGCGGCCGCCGTACTCCTTACGCCAGTCCCAGCACTTTTCCAAAAAACCTTCTCTGCCCAGGTCCTCTTTGTTGATGCCCTGCTCCTTGAGAGACTCGATAACCTTGACCTCTGTAGCAATGGATGCATGATCTGTTCCGGGCTGCCAAAGTGCCTCATATCCCTGCATCCTCTTGTAACGGATCAGGATATCCTGAAGTGTATTATCAAGAGCATGACCCATATGAAGCTGGCCCGTGATATTCGGAGGCGGCATAACAATGGTAAAAGGTTTTTTGTCAGGATTCACGCTGGCATGGAAAAATCCCCCCTTTTCCCACTTTTCATATAATCTGTCCTCCAGACCCTTGGGGTCATACGTCTTTGCAAGTTGCATTTTGTTTCCTCCTAATCTACTATCTACCATACGGCAATACGGTCCTCGGGAGCCAGATACATGCCGTCTCCCTCGCCGACACCGTATGTTTCATAAAACTTATCAAACTGCTGCACAACAACATTGGTGCGCAGATAAGCCAGGGGATGAACGTCCATCTCCGCTATCTCGGCTTCAAAGGTTGCACTGCGCTGAACACGGAGCAGCCCTCCTGCATAGAATCTGAAAAACTTATCGTAGTCATAATCCTTTTTCTCATCTGCCATGCGAAGCACCAATGCAATGCCGCCCATATCCGCAATAGCCTCTCCCGTAAGATTGGTACCGTACAAGGTAACATCCGGGAGCACCACAATATTGTCATAGTAGTCTTTTACTTTTTCTACCTTTTTTCCGAACTTCTCAGAGTCCTCCTCTGTCCACCATCCATAGGGGGTGTCATCGGTAACGGCATACTTGCCGTCCTTATCATAACTGGCTCCGGTGCTGTCAAAACCATGGGTGATCTCATGGCCCACAACAAATCCTACCTGCCCATCCAACTGCTCTCTGGTAAGAGTACTCAGGTCATCAAGGCCCTCCAGATACCCTGCACAGATATAAGCCTCATTAGTGACTGGGTAGTAAAATGCATTGAACATAGTCGTAGGCAAAAATATCTCTATATCCCAGCGCCATGCACCGCGGACTCGCTGAGTTCCTATGGCCGATCCATGGTTTTTGAGAGTACCCATCCTATTCCTTGCATATGCATCTAAGTACGAATCTGTACTTCTCACCCTAAGGAATGATGTGTCCGGAAGTGTATCCGGATACAAAGCGGTTATGGCCATATTATCCAGTTTCTGGACAGCCTTTGCTTTTGTCTCCTCCGAAAGCCACTCCTCATTCAGAAGCATCTTCCGATAGGCTGCCTTAAGCTCTTTTGTATAGTTGTCCAGGATGGCTTTTTCAGATGCCGAAGCATATGTGGAAACATAGGCATTCTGTAGTTCGGGGATCAGATAAGGATCCTCTATTCCCTCGATGATGCCCTGGGACGCCTCAGTTTTCTGGGTTTCCTCATCCTCGGGGAATGTATATTCCTCACCGGTCTCCTCATCATAATATCCCTCGATCCGTCTGGAATACTCATACTCCTGACTGTCCAGACGATCCGATGCCATGGCCGCGGTATACAGCATTAAATAATCCTTGAGTTTTTGAAGATTATCCGATGTATAAACCCTATCAAGATTTTTCAGAGCAGACTCATCATATATGATGACTCTGCCTCCGGTAAATCCGAAAGCGGACAAAACTTCACGCAGAGGAAATACGCTGCACTTGGAAACCGCACTCTCATACGATACTGTCGCTGACAGGGTGCTTATATCCACCGGTTCTTCCTCTTCGAACATCCCCTCCTTGAGGATAGATTCGATCTCAAAGGCATTGTCTATGATCCGCGCACGAACCTTGTTGGAATAACCGCACCTTATAAGCACGCTTTCTCCAACGTTCATGACTATTTCATCCACAAACCCGTTGGGCTCTATGACACCACAATAACTATTGGGGTCCTCGGTATCGATGATCGCTTCAAAATCTACCAGGCTCGCAAGTTTAAGCTTATTGGTATTGGTAAGGAAAGACGTCATTTCAGAAAGGCTGCTTATGGATTCGATATCCTCAAGATAAGGAACCACCGGCTTGACGCCCTGTTTATCACGAGTAGTCCAGTCTGACTTCTTTTTATAATATCTTGCAAGGTTTGCTGCCTCGTCACCCTTGCCGCCGGTACCTCGCAGGATTCCATCCAGATGATCCTTGATGCTTTGGCTGCTATCGTAAATAGCGCCTGCAGCATACTTGTCATCTCCCAAATGATCTACCGAAAGGAAATCATAATTCATGGAAAGATGGGCATCATTAACGACTCCTCTGTCTCCCGCAATTTCGGCAAATCCGGCAATATCTGAATCTATCCAGGGACTGCCTGCGGACTTGGTCAGAAAACGGCTTTTCTTTTTGATGTTTTTGACCGCTTTTTTGTAAGTCGCTGCCTTGATGCGCTTGGAATCCTTGTAATATACGGTACGTGTCTTGCCCGACACCTTGACCTTTTTAACCTTATATACCTTTTTCTTTGTAAGCTTTTTGCCGTTAAAAGAATACCTTGTATAAGTATCCCGGGGACTGCCATGAGTAGCGATATACATATCTCCGCTGTTGAGACGCCACATTGCCGTCACATTTTTTATAGAAGAGATCTGCGTCACGCCGCCGGTCTTTTTATTGTACCTGTATACTGAAAGGTTAAGATACTTGCCCGATGTCTTTGTAACAAATAGTTCGGAGATACCGTCACCATCCATATCCGTGACATTGTATGCGCGGCCGGCCTTGTAAGCCGTCATGCGCGTTCCCTCCAAATATATCTTGTCATTGGGATCACCGCCTGCTGCCATCAGCACCGGAACCGGGACGGCTACGGTAGTAAGCAGCATTGTAAGAACGATGATCAATGCTTGTGTTTTTTTCATACTTTTCTCCATGTGTCTACTCATTGTGAACAAGACGCTATTTCCGATTTTACCACGACTTTTCCAAGTTTTCAACGAAAGACGTAGGAAAAATGCATATTGACAAGGTTGTAAGGTTATGCTAACATGCATTTTGGTTAGGTCAACCTAACTGCGCGCTTTTTAAAAGGAGGAAACAGATATGATGCCACTTATGGTCGCCGACAGGGCAAAGTTTTTTGAAGTCGCCAAGGTTGGTGGAGACGACAAGACCCGGGCTCATCTTGAAAATCTGGGATTTGTTCCCGGAGCAAAGGTCCAGGTAATAAGTGAGCTGGGAGGAAATCTCATAGTTAATGTCAAGGACACCCGCATTGCTCTCGACAAAAGCCTTGCGATGAAGATCCTTGTGTAGGAAAGGAGTAAAAATGAGCACGTTACAAGAGGCAAAGGTAGGCGATACCGTCAAGGTTGCCCGCATTACCGGAGAGGGCGCGGTAAAGCGCCGCATTATGGATATGGGTATCACAAAGGGTGTGGAGATCTACATCCGCAAGGTGGCTCCCTTGGGAGATCCCGTAGAAATAACCGTACGTGGCTACGAGCTTTCCGTACGCAAAGATGACGCAAAGATGATCGAGCTGGTATAGGCGACGGTCCAAGGAGGAGAAAATGAGTTTACGTATCGCATTAGCAGGTAACCCCAACTGTGGTAAGACCACACTTTTTAATGCACTTACAGGTGCTAACCAGTACGTTGGAAACTGGCCCGGTGTTACCGTCGAGAAAAAAGAAGGACGTTATAAAGCAGATAAGGATGTGGAACTGGTTGACCTTCCGGGAATCTATTCCCTGTCACCCTACACACTGGAGGAAGTTGTTGCCCGAAACTATCTTATAGACGAAAAGCCGGATGCCATCCTCAATATCGTTGACGGAACCAATCTGGAGCGAAACCTTTATCTTACAACACAGCTGGTAGAGCTTTCCATCCCCGTAGTGGTTGCAGTCAACATGAAGGACGTTCTTGAGAAAAACGGTGATGTCCTTCATACCGACAAGCTTTCCCAGGCTTTGGGCGTTCCCGTTGTGGAGATCTCCGCTCTCAAGGGCGAAGGCATAAGCCGCGCTGCTTCCGAAGCTATTGAAGTTGCCAAGAATGCAAAAGCAGTTACTCCCAAGCATTCATTCTCCGGTCCTGTAGAGCACGCTCTTGCACATATCGAAGAGCTTGCCCTTCATCAGATGGAGGATCGCTATCAAAGATGGTATGCCATCAAGCTTTTTGAAAGAGACGATAAGATCCAGGAAAAGCTGGCTCTTTCACAGGAAAAGATATCTCACATCGAAAATGACATCAAGTCCTGCGAGCAGGAACTTGAGGATGACGCAGAAAGTATCATAACCGCCGAGAGATACAACTACATCGGAAGCATAATCGGCAAGTGCATTGAAAAAGCCGCTGTAAGCGAGACTCTTTCCGACAAGATCGATAAGATAGTTACAAATCGCTTCCTTGCCCTTCCCATCTTTGCGGTTGTTATGTTTGTTGTTTACTACATATCCGTTACCACTGTGGGTACGTTTGCAACAGACTGGGCCAATGATCAGCTTCTCGGAGACGACGGATGGAACTTCCTGGGAATAGAAGGTCTTTTCATTCCCGGTCTTCATGGTGCAGTAGGTGAGCTTTTAGAGTCTGTAGGCTGTGCTGACTGGCTGGCCGGACTTATCAACGACGGTATCGTAGCCGGCGTAGGCGCTGTTCTGGGCTTCGTTCCCCAGATCCTGATCCTGTTTATCTTCCTGGCCTTCCTTGAGGGCTGCGGATATATGGCAAGAGTTGCCTTTATCATGGACCGTATCTTCCGTAAGTTCGGTCTTTCCGGAAAGTCCTTCATCCCCATGCTCATCGGCTCAGGATGCGGCATCCCCGGAATAATGGCTTCACGCACCATCGAGAGCGAGCGTGATCGCCGTATGACCATCATGACCACCACCTTCGTACCCTGCGGCGCTAAGCTTCCCATCATAGCACTTGTAGCGGGAGCTTTCTTCGGCAACGCGGGATGGGTGGCAACATCCGCATACTTCGTTGGTGTCGGTGCCATCATCTTGTCCGGTATCATACTTAAAAAGACAAAGATGTTTTCCGGAGATCCTTCACCCTTCGTAATGGAGCTTCCCGCATATCACCTTCCCACTGTAGGTTCTGTCCTTCGCAGCATGTGGGAGCGTGGCTGGTCCTTTATCAAAAAAGCCGGTACTATCATTCTCCTTTCAACCATTGTTCTCTGGTTCCTTATGAGCTTTGGAACAGTGGACGGCAGCTTCAGGATGCTTGAGCCTGTGGAGATCGATCACTCTATCCTGGCAGCCATCGGAACTGCTCTAGCATTCATCTTCAAACCTCTTGGCTTTGGCAACTGGCAGCTTTCCGTTGCAGCTATTACCGGCCTTATCGCCAAGGAAAATGTTGTTGCAACTCTCGGTATGACCTACGGTCTCGAAGAAGTTGCTGAAGACGGTGCGGACTACTGGGCTACACTCGCAGCATCCGTACCCGCCATTGCCGGATACTCCTATCTGGTATTCAACCTGCTTTGCGCACCCTGCTTCGCAGCTATGGGAGCTATCAAGCGTGAGATGAACAACACCAAGTGGTTCTGGTTCGCTATCGGATATCAGTGCATCCTTGCCTGGGTAGTATCTCTTTGCATCTTCCAGATAGGCGGACTTTTCACAGGTGCTGTCAGCTTCGGCATCGGAACTGTTGTTGCAATAGCCTTTATTGCAGGATTTATATATCTGCTTTTCCGGAAAGGCGCTGAGCAGTCACAGGAAGTAGTTATGGAGAACTAGGGAGGTTCTTATGCTTTCGACCATAATAGTGCTTATCATTCTTTGTACGATCATAGGCCTTATTATCTACGGCCTGTACAAGGATCATAAAAAGGGAATAGGGATTTGCGGCGGTGATTGCTCCCAGTGCGGCTCCGCCTGTACAACGTCCAACAAAACAACCTCCTAGATTTCCCTTCGGGGGCGGCCCTTGCCGCCCCCTTTTTCTTGAGTTTGCATATAAGTATTGATATAATAGGAGAAGTTAGGGGGACACACCATGAATCGCAACGCATTTAGTTTATTACGCCGGCTTCCGGTACATATTCCGCCCGGCAATGCTATACTTCTTCTTGTGACCTTGATACTCGCCGGTATCAACTACTTTTTAGGCGGAGAATTTTTTTCCTTCGAAGCAGGCGGCATAACTTTTCCCTTTTATCATATGGGCGCCATCCTGGTGGCCGGACTGTGCGGTTACGCTACCGCCATGTACTATTCTCTGATGGTCTTTGCATTTGCTACTATGGCAGATTTCCCCATGGCTTATACCATGTTCCTTTTTCTTGTCATAGTCTGCCTTACTCATCTGTTCCTTTCACATTTTACCTTTACGGACGTGAGCCGTACCGTTCTTGCAATAATACTCCTTACAGCTACTATCGGTAACGGTAAGTATACATTCCGCAGTATTCTAAGTCCGACTTCGTACCCGCCCCTTACCGGCTGGGTAGAGCTTAACTATTTTCTTGGTGCACTCCCCGAGTGCGTCCTGTCATTTCTTGCGCTATACATTTTCTATACATATATTCCCGAGGACAAGCGACGGATCTTTTCCGGATCCCAGTATTATACCAGCGCGCGGGTTGCCGACGTGCGGGAAAACGGCTATCACAAGCGTTCCATTTTGGGCCGCAATATCACCATAGGTCTTGTGATCAACATCGCCATCATGCTCATAACGTCCATCTCCTTTGCGGGACTTATGTTTGGACAGCTTGATTCCGTCAAATCTTCGCCTACCAAGGGCAGCATACGATTCGGCAGTTTTTATCACCCTATTTTCTTTGCCATAGAGCTGCTTATGATGATCTCCAATGTGGTCCTTCCCATTGTCCTTATTACCTACTATGTGCTTGAGGTCATCACTCTACATCCCATGGAAAAGGTATCCACCTATGCGCGGACCTACGCCACCTCCATCGGCGAAGACCGCAAGGCAATCGCGGAAAAGATCGGTGATATCGAACCCCACATCCATGATGAGATCTGGGATGTTTTCCATGCTTTGGACATCTTGATCCATGAAACCAATGATTATATCGATAAGCTTCAAAACGAACAGGATCTGGAAAACGAACTTGCCGTAGCTCAAGAGGCCAGCAAAGCCAAAAGTACCTTCCTGTCCAATATGTCCCACGAGATCAGAACTCCCATAAATGCCATTCTCGGCATGAATGAAATGATCATCCGTCAGACCCACGAACAGGATACCTTGAAGCTGGCCATGAACATAAAAAGCTCCAGCGATACCCTTCTCAATATCGTCAATGATATCCTGGATCTTTCCAAGATCGAGGCCGGCAAGATGGAGATCATCAATGCCCAGTATGACCTTTCCAACCTTATCAACAATATCATCGGGATGGTTGATCTTCAGGCTGAGCATAAAGGTCTGAAACTGGACATCAATGTTAATCCCGATACCCCGACGATCCTTCATGGCGATGAAAACAGGATCAAGCAGTGTATCCTTAATCTTCTGTCCAATGCGGTCAAATACACTCAAGAAGGAAGTGTTGGTTTATATATTGACTTCCACCGCATAGACTCTCGGCTTATATCCCTTCACGTCCGGGTTACAGATACCGGCGTAGGTATCCAAAGCGAAAACATAGACAAGCTGTTTATTCCTTACGAAAGACTTGACGAGCGCCGTAACCGCGCTATTGAGGGAACCGGCTTGGGACTTGATATCGTTAACCGACTCCTTTCCATGATGGAGTCAAGGCTTCAGGTCCACAGTATCTATGGTGAGGGTTCAACCTTTTCCTTTACCATCAATCAGACCGTACTTGACTGGGAACCCATCGGAGATGTCAATGATCGGTATCTCAAGTACAAAACCGTTCCCACAAAATACACCGAGGGCTTCCATGCACCTCATGCCCGCATACTGGTAGTTGATGATACCAATATGAACCTAATCGTTATCAAGGGCCTTTTGAAGAACACGCAGATCCAGATCGACACCGCCGATTCAGGTCGGGAGGCTCTGACTATGATCCGCCAAAAGAAGTACGATATCATATTCCTGGATCATCGTATGCCCGGCATGGACGGAATAGAGACCCACGATCTGATGATGAGCATGGAGGACAACCCCAACAAGGATGTACCCTGTATCGCCCTTACCGCCAATGCCATTACCGGCGCCAGGGAAACCTACATCCAGGCCGGCTTCCAGGATTACCTTTCCAAACCTGTCAACTCTCAGCGTTTGGAAAATATGATAATAAAATATCTCCCCGACGATATGGTCATCCGCGCAGGCGATTCCGAATTCGTACCTGTCGAACAAGAGGCACCTGTTATTACACAGGATGCTGCGATCTACGCCGAAACAGAAGTGGATCTTTCCGAGTTTGACGATCTCGAGGGAGTCAATATCAAAATCGCTCTCAAGAACTGCGATACCATCGAGATCCTCCGTGAAGCATTGCAC
The DNA here is from genome assembly GCA_016288825.1 of Lachnospiraceae bacterium. Classification (GTDB taxonomy): domain Bacteria; phylum Bacillota; class Clostridia; order Lachnospirales; family Lachnospiraceae; genus Weimeria. The sequence goes on from JAEELH010000204.1 coordinate 8,542, forward strand.
GAGTTTCTTATCACCATTCCCGGTCGTGCCGATGCCATCGAAGCTTACTCAGAACGAATGGATTTCCGTAACTTCACAGTTGCCGTCCACGCTCTCAAGAGTAACGCCCGCCTGATCGGAGCCATGAAGCTTTCCGACGAGGCTGCAGCCCTTGAGCAATTCGGCAACAACGAGGATGCAGAGCAGATTTCTACCCGAACACCTCACCTTCTCAGGTTGTACCGCAGCTACACGGAAAAGCTGGCTTCTCTCAAAGACTCTAACAGTCCCATGGAGAGTTCCAAGGAAGAGATCTCCGAGGAGATGCTGCTGGGTGCATTCCACGATATGCAGGAACTTATAGAAGTTTTTGATTATGATAATGCACAATCCATCATGAATATGGTAGAATGTTATAGGATTCCCGAGAAATATACTGCAAAGTGGGAACGTATCAAAACACTCATGGCAGAGGTTGATCTTGAAGAACTCCTTTGGGAGCTTCAGTAAAGGATATACATTATTATGCAGGAAAAAGTTTTACTTATCGGCGACAATAAAAGCTTTATGGTCAATGCCATCACCAAGGATCTGACTGAGATCTTCTATGAAGTCACCCTTGTAGCACCTGCTGTGGCTTTTCTCAAGGGCTTGTCATTCCGTCCTGATATTTATCTGGTCTATCTGGACAATGTCAATGACTTCAGCGAAGTCCTGTTCTATCTGGACACTCAGGTACTTTCCTCCGATATCAAGGTTTGTCTTATCGGCGAAAAGATGCAGATTGAAAAGGCGTACCAGTCCATCCCTGAGGAGCGTGTTGAAGCATCATTCCTTCGTCCTGTCAATATCAAGCAGTTGGGCGAGAGGCTTGACTACCTTATAGAGCACGGCAATATCTCCGGAGAAGCCAGACGTATATTGGTCGTTGACGACGACGGCATGATGCTCAAAGCCATCAAATCCTGGCTGGAAAACCGCTATCGCGTTACTATTGTCAACTCCGGAATGTCAGCCATCAAGTTTTTAGCCACCAATCAGGTTGACCTTATACTTCTTGACTACGAGATGCCTGTCACTACAGGACCTCAGGTTTTTGAGATGCTGCGAAGCGACCCTGATACCAAAGATATCCCTATCATGTTCCTGACCGTCAAATCCGACAAGGAAAGTGTTATGAAGGTTTTGGAACTCAAGCCTGATAACTACCTGCTTAAGACCATGCCCCCCAAGGAGCTGGTGGCTCAGATCGATGCATTTTTTGAACAAAGAAAACGAGATAAAATGATTTAGTTCCCGAGGAGGCCTTATGCCCGGCGCAATCGTTTATTTTGATCACTATTCACCCATCGGTGACATAGTATCCATGGTCCTGTGTCTCTTGATGCTGATCCTTATATCAGAGACATTTGTTGACAGAGAAAAAAGCTTCATCCTATTCAAGCATATGCTGATTTTGGTGATAGCAGGCTCCATCTTCAATCTGCTTTTCCATCTGTTCACGACTGATGTCAATAAATATAGCAGAGCTGTCCTGTATGGACTGAGAGCAGCCTATCATTTGGCACTGTTTTCAATGCTCTTCATGTTTGTGCTGTATGTAGTCGGCCTTTTATCTCTACCTGATAAGACCAGAGATAAAATTAAAATCGTGTCCGGTTTCGGACTTATTGGTTTCGTTATTGCGGATATACTTGGCAGTATATTTGGATACAGTTTTACCATTGCCAAGGACGGCACCATATCAATGGGCTTTTCGGTCTTCTCAATATCATACATATTCTACATTGGCATTATTTTTTATCTTCTAATGTGGTATAGGGACCGTATAATCCATCAGATCTTCCGGGGGTTGCTTTTTACCTTTGGGATCTGCGTCATTATCCAGGGTGTCCAGGGTTCATTCCATCAGACTTCATTTACGACTTCCATCTTCCTGTTCCCCATCATCACACTGATGTATCTGCTCCACTCCAATCCATACGACGTGGAGACCGGGGCCATAGACGAAGCCGCCTTCGACAGGACCATCATCGATTCCTACGCATCTCGTTCCAAGCTGATGCTTTTATCGCTTCACCTTCACGAGATTGAAAGGCAGAAAAGTTTTACCAAGGATCTTCAGTTTGAACTCTTCCATTTTTTCAACGGCATCGTTAAACACGGTATGCTTTTCCGTATCAACGGAGGTCGTCTGGTACTGGTCTACAAGATAGCTCAAAACCCTGATTATGAAAGCGTCAACGCTAAATTGATCGAATCCTTTAACAAACTTTACGAGCGCTTCAAGATCAGTTTTAAGGTGGTGATCATAGAGAGTATCCCGGAGTTTTCTCTCAAAAATGATTATCCGGCTCTCATCGAGGTCACCGAGGAAAAGATGTCATACAACACCTTCTACACCATTAACGAAGAAGACATCTTGAGTTTCGCAAGACGGCAGTACATCATAACCCAGCTTGCTGATATAGCCGAGAAAAACGATCTTGACGATAAACGGATTCTTGTATATTGCCAGCCGGTATACAACGTTTCATCCGGCGAATATGATACCGCTGAGGCCCTGATGCGTCTGGAGCTTGCCGAGACCGGAATCCTTTTCCCGAACCTGTTCATTCCCATTGCGGAGCAGGCGGATCTGATACATCCGATCTCCCTGATCATTCTTAATAAAACCTGCAAGATCATCCGTCAGATGCTTGACTCCGGTTTCCACGTACACCGAATATCCGTCAACTTCTCGATACAGGAACTTCGTGATGACAGCTTCTGTTCCGATATCATACATATCATCGAGAGGAACCGCGTTCCTTACGAGCGCATTGCTATAGAGCTTACAGAGAGCCGCAATGCATACGATTTCAACCTGGTCAAGGATCGTATCAACGAGCTCAAGGACAAAGGCATCAAGTTCTACCTTGACGATTTTGGAACCGGATATTCCAACTTCGACAGGATCATGGAACTTCCCTTTGATATCATCAAGTTTGACCGCTCACTGGTTATCGAATCCGGCAAAGATAAGACTTCCGAGTACATGGTCCACACCTTCGCCGATATGTTCAACAAGCTTCATTACAAGGTGCTTTATGAGGGCGTGGAAGACACAGAGGACGAGCAGAGATGCATCCGCATGTTTGCCCAGTACCTGCAGGGTTATAAGTATTCCAAGCCTATACCCATCGAGCAGCTAACGGATTTCTTCTCCAAGGCCGGATGATCGGATCATCATAATAAGTTTAACAAAACAAGAAAGCAGACAGATCGCATCGGATCTGCCTGCTTTCTTTTTTTTAGGGGAACACAGATTACAATCGTGTTCCCCAAAAAACGCTCCGCGAGGATGCGCATAAAATCGCAAAAGAAGGCACTTCGTGCTGCGATTTTAGCGCAAGGAAACGCTACATGTAGCGTTTCCTTATAATAGAGGAGGGGTAGAATGTCTTACTTAACTTTGATCTTGAAGCTCTTGGTTACTGTCTTGGCACTGTACTCGTCATTACCTGCTGCCTTAACCTTAACCTTGACGGTGTAGGTGCCCTTCTTAAGGCCCTTCTTAAGGGTTACGGCACCGGTCTTCTTGTTGATGACGATCTTGCTGTCACCCTTGACCTTAGCGTAGGTAACTGTACCCTGTGCGTTCTTAACTGAGATAACCTTTGCAACTGAAAGCTTAACTGCTGCTTTCTTAACCTTGGCAGCCTTAACTGTAGCTGTCTTAGTAGCAACCTTGATGGGGTTTGCAACAAGTGCCTTCTTGGTAACTGTAACTGCGATAGCCTGGGTCTCGGGAGCTGCGTACTTGTCGTCTCCGCTGGTTCCCTTAACTGTGATAAGTGCTGTACCCTCAGCTACTGCTGTAACTGTGATAACACCGTTCTCAAGCTTAGCCGTAGCAACCTCTGCGTCATCAATGATGGAGAAGGTCGTCTTAGGGTCTGTAGCTGAAACACTGATGGTAGCTGTCTCGCCAACTGCCATTGTAAGCTTATTCTTCTCAAGCTTGATAGCATTGGCAGCCTTAGCTGTGTAATTAACGATCACATACTCGTAAGCTGTTCCGAAGATCTTCTTAGAAGTATCCTGCTCAACTGCTACTCTCGCGCAAGTTGTTCCGGAAACTCCTGAAGGTACAAAGGTAACCTCGCCCTTGGCATTGATGGAAAGACCTGCAACAGTATCAACTGCCCATGTACCATCTTCCTTCTGCTTGTAGAACTTGGTATCGAATACGGGGGTTCCAAGCACTCCCTCACCTGTAACCTTAGCTGAGAAGGTTGCCTTGGTATTAACTGCATCTACATCTACGGGAGCTGCATAAACCGTGTTGGTAACAGGGTACTCGGAAACATATACGTGAAGAACGATAGTAGATGTTCCGCTAACATCAGCTCCGGGCTTGTTAGTAAGAGTAACAGTGGCGGCACCTGCTGCAACTGCATCAAGTGTTACCTCATTGCCTGTACGTACAGCCTTAACCTTGCCGGCATCTCCTGACTCAACAGTGAGATAATCTGCTGCGTTGGAAGCGATCTTGAAGCTGGCCTTGTATCCTTTTCCCAGAACCAGAGTCTTATCCGTCGTGTCCCTGAGAGAAGCAAGAGCTGCTGCATCACTGGCGATCGCTGCACCAACTGTAACTGTATTGTCTGCATCGCCCACTGTAGTAGCGTCTACGTCGCCGCTAAGGGTGATGTAAGAAAGTTCCTTATCCGTAACACTTACGGGAACTACGATCTCGCTTGCCTTGATACCGCTGGTTGCGGAAGCTGCTGTCTTAACTGTGATATTAGCTGTAGTCTTGGCATCGCCGGCCTTTCTTACAACCTTTACAAGGCCTGAATTGTCAACAGTAACAACTGTGGGCTCACTGCTTTCGAAAGAAACAGCCTGCTTGGTTGCTGACTGTGCGGAAAGCTGGATCTCCTTGTTTTTATCAACATCAAGAGTGATAGTCTTGGGAGCAGCTGCTGCCTTGGTGGTGAACTTAGCTCCGTCATAGTAATCTGCGTTATAATCCTCAAGCTTGAGATCCCTATCGGAATCATAGCTTACGGAAAGACCGCCGTCGCGCTCGATAACCTCAAGCTTGAACTTGAAAGTATTAGCCTGAGTTGAGTTATCCTTAGCTGCTGCCTGGGAGATAGTGATCTCTGTAGTACCAAGCTCTGCAGCTGTAAAGTAAGCAGTATATGTGCTTCCTGCAAGTACTTCCTTCTTAACCAGGGTAGGATTGATGATACCTACTGCCTCCTTGGCATCCTCGGTAACCAGCTTAACATTGCTGTTGGAAGTAAGAACGCTGAAAGAATTAACGCCCTCGATCTGAGCTGCTGCTGTGTCGGTAGTTGTAGCAATGGCAATAGCCTCACCTCTGTATACCTTAACTGTAGCATCAGCTGCAACTGCACCATCTCCAAGTGCGCCACCTGTCTGAGCAACTGTAAGTCCTGCCTTAACAGAAACGGTAACTTCGATCTTCTGCTCACCGATAACCGTGGTTCCGTCCTTCTCGGTGATGGTAACTGTAGCCTTGCCGCCCTTAAGAGCCTCAAAATCGATGGCTACTTTATTATCCTTGTCATAAGTAGCTTTTGCCTTGTCAGCATTGTCTCCCTGGTTGATAGCTACGATAGTCTTGTCAGATGAGGTAACCTCATATGATACTTCCTTGATAACACCGTCTACAGTATCCTGTGAAGATGTGATACCAACTGCTGTCTTAACTCCGGGTGCAACATTCATGGATGCTGCAAGCTTAGCATCGATAGTCTTTGCAGGATTCTCTGCTGCGTAAACGATGCTGGCAGGTGTCTTAAGAATGCCGGCAGGTACTGCGCAAGTGAATGCAGTAGCTGCTGCAAGTGTAACTGCTAAAATTCTCTTAAAATTGTTCGCCATCATGGCCTCCTGTCTAGTCCGATATCGGACATGTGTTAACTTGATTTTTGTTCCCTGTCGCTTCAGCTCTCAATTAATAGTTGTAACACTACACATCCTCATCACCGCGTGCCGGCATGCTGTGATGTCCCTATAGGATGGTGTTTGGGAAAGCTGTCGCTTTGTGTCGCTTAATTAACGTTTTCTGATAATTAGACTGAGGTGGTGGCATAAAAGTTTCGGGAGGCGAAAAAATTTTTAGTCCGATATCGGACATGCAAAAGGCACACCGTAAAGTGTGCCTTTTAAATACTATATTTTATTTTGCTCCGCGGAGTACTACGATGATCTTACGCTCCCGCGATGGGGTCTACGTTCCACTTCGGTCGGCGCAAAGCGAACGTCCACTGGACGTTCTGCGCCCCATACGCCCTCTTGCCAGGTGGCAACCCGGGCGCATCTTACCCATCGCTCGCGCGTTACATAGCGTATTTTGCTCCGCGGATTATAAGAATACTTATTTCAAAAGTATCTCGCCCATGCTCTGAACCATGGCCCTAGCCATGCCATATAACTTTGCAGTCTGTATCGGTGTGCCTTCGGGTGCTGGTTCAATATCGCCAACATCTATATCGTCATATATCGGATCTGAGTTAATAGCGCCTGTAAGTTTTACTGAAACGTTAACCTCATCCATGCCGGACGAATCTTTTATACGGTTGGCAAGTTCAGGGATGAAGGCTTCAAGCTTGTCACGGGAGGCAGGGGAGTCGGTTCGGATATCTGCTGTGATGCCTTCTGCCGAAGCTCTCATGGCAGCATATATCTTGCCACATTCGGGCATATCAAGAGCAATATCTGCAGCTCCCTTTTCTTCTTCCTTACCACGTACGATCTTGAGGGAGATATTACCCATCTGATCCGCCACCATAACCGGTATGGAATAGGTTTCCTCTCTTTTAGAAAGGGAATCCATGGCGTGAAGTGCGCCTGTAACCTGCTTCATGGCTCTGACGTCGATGGACCTGGACTCCGGATCAGAGATCAGCACATCCCTCATGGCATTTTCTGCGATGTCAGCCAACTGCCTCTGAGCCTCTGCCATATCTTCGGGAGTCTTGACATACTCACCGTAATCACGTACCAGTTCTTCAAACATGTAGTCCAGCATGGCTTCATCGCCCTGATCCGTAAGCGCTGTCGCATCTGCTCCTATGTCTTCAAAAGTAGTCCGTTTTTTGACTCTTCCGTAAAGATCCCTGTACATGGAATTTCTGTCTGCCATCATCTGCTGCATCATTGCAAGATTGTCAGCACTGCCCGGCATATCAAATCTCCGAAGAGCCGCATATACTTTTTCATCTGCCTCTGTTGCACTTCTGAGGGCACTTACCTGCTCTTCATAAAACTCACGATCAAGTTCCCTGTCCCTCTCATCTGCCGCAGTATTCTCCATGTTTTCAAGAGCAGTTGCCATCTGATGAGGATCAAGATCCAGATATGCTTCTTCTCCGCCCATGGCATGGAGCTTTTCGGGTGTCATTGTATCCCTGACATCGGCACTCCTTGATGTCATAAAGGCCATCTCGATCTGCTGTGTTATGGAAAGGACACTCTTATCAAATCCCGCAAATACTCCGTTTTCATCATCTACGCGATACTCTCTGCCGCTGTGCTTTCCGGAACGGGTCGCTGTCATGAGATTTCTCATGGTTATCTCAGTGCCCTGGGCAAGAAGTGCTCCGATAGGCGCTCCGTCAGTTTCGGTGATCTGATGCATGAGACGATAAAGGCCGATATATGCCTGGCGCTCATCATCATTTATTTCACCGTTTTTCTCCATTCTCCAAAGGAAGTCCGCAAAATCCTCGCCATCCTTTTCTATGGTACCGACACCGCGGATCTCATCAGCTTCCTTTTGAAGATCAGCAAGTCTGACATCAAGAGGATTTTCTCCCCTTTTGATCATCTCGGTAACAACGCCGGGTGTCATGCTTTCAAATACCTTCTGTACCAGTGAATCTGCGGAGCGTATCTTCTGAACCGCTTCCTTTGTGATCTCTTCCTGATTATAAGCAAGGATCCTTACTGCCCTTCTGTTTTCTTCAGATTCCTCAAGTCCGATATCAGACAAGATATCATCAACATTGCGAAAGGCCTTTTTCATTGAGTCTCCAAGATCCTTTCTGACCTCGGTCCTCATGGTGTCATATCTTTCAGTAGCGTTTTTAAATTCATCGGAAAGGGCCATTCCTTTGCTGTGAAGTTTTTCAACAGTCACCTGCTCGATATCGGCAAAGTGTCCCATGATCACTGCAGGCATCTCAGCCAACTGGTCCAGTTTGGTCTCTGTTTCATTATATAAAGAAACCTGCTTTTCGATAACATCCATCTCATGGGCAGAAAGCTCATCAGACGCTCCCGATCGGAGCATGCTCTCTCCGAAACTCATTTCAAGGTCCCTGAGCTCATCTACCAACTGTTGCAGAGGCATGGTATCTATTTCCATTCCCTTTGAGATAAGTGTGAAGTTTGCTTCTATGGTCATTACCAGCCTGGTCTCTTCCAACATCCTTCTGGCTGATACCTCATGGAGTGCATTTGCATCCACCTGCATCTGCATTTCAGGCTTAGAAACCTCTGTATAAGCTTTATCCGAAATCGCAGTTGTTTCATTGGCATCCGAGATCAGTGTGGCCAGTTCTTTTATTGTAAGAACTCCTCCATTCTCCTTTATATGTCGAGACGCCTTCTCTGCGTCATCCGAATTGACCGTCTCATATGCTGCGATGGCCTTATCCATCTCAGAAAAGCCCTCGATCAGCATAGTCTCTGAGGGCGCATGGCCTGCCTTCATAGCGTCTGATATTGCCTTCATTATCTCAGCAGGGTCGGTGACGAGACGCCCTTTCATATCAGAAAGAAGCTGCATGTTCTCTTCGGTGATGGCCAGTCCGTTTTTTATAAGTCTTGTTGCATCAGCCAGGGAATCCTCCGTCACTTTAAGTCCGGCATCGGATATCTGCTCCTCTATCTGGGGTCTCATCTCCTCAAGAGCCGCTTCATCAATATCCTGAACCGGAGGCATCCCATCTGAACCACTGCTTACCGCACGGAAGATATTATCCGCCGTAGGTGCAAGATTGCCACGAAGCATATAATCCGCCTGATCATCAGTAAGGCTGCCCTGTCCCGAAAATTCCTGAGCTTTCAAAAGAACCTGCTGTGCCGCAGCTGCCGCCTCCGAACTTCCCGTCATCTCTTCAAGAGTCTCTTTTGAAATATCTCCCGTCATGGAAATATCCGCTCCGCCCTTGGCCAGCGCAAGGCGGATCTTGTCAGCTATGTCAACAAAATCAGAGGGTTCCATATCCTTTGGCTCAAAGCCCTCTTCCTCCATCTTTTGATATTCCTCGGCAGTCATGGTATGGGATGAAAGGATCATACGGTTCTGCTCCCACTGTTCTTCGGAAATAGGCCCGTTTTTTGAAATCTCATCCACTATGGACTTATCTTTTGCTTCCTCTTTTTTATAGAAAGGATCTTTTACATTGATAGTCCTCAGGTCTTCGGAAACACCGGTCTTTGCAGCGCTTGCTACCCCGACAGTTCCCGTATCCTTTGCGTTATCACGCAGAAAATCAGCCCCCTTTGCTTCGCGGGCCGGCATTTGATTTTGTATAAGAAGGTCTTCTACTCGCATGTTTCCTCCATATTAAGCCAAGAAAATAAGTCGCAGGAAATCTCCTACGACTTATATTTCGGCTAATATATGTTTTTTCTTGAGCCATCAAATACCTGATGCCATCTACAGATCCCGTCTTCCCTCCAGGGCCCTTAGCAGCGTAACCTCATCAATGTATTCCAGGTCACCGCCTACGGGAACACCGCTGGCGATACGGCTGACACGGATGCCGGTAGGCTTTATGAGCCTGCTTACATACATGGCCGTGGTCTCTCCCTCAAGGGAGGAATTGGTTGCCACGATAACCTCAGAAACCTCTGTGGAAGAAAGTCTCTCCATAAGTTCCTTGAGTCTGATATCATCCGGCCCGATACCCTGCATGGGAGAGATCGCCCCGTGAAGGACATGATAGACTCCCTGGTACTCTCCAGTCTTTTCATAGGCCGCCATATCCCTGCTGTCCTCTACTACCATAATAGTACTGTGGTCACGCTTGGGATTGGAGCAGATGGGACAGATATCCTGATCTGTCAGAGTCTGACAACATGAGCAGTAACGGACATTGTGTCTGGCATCAACCAGCGCATCCGCTAACCTTTTAACATCCACCTCCGGCATATGAAGAATATGAAATGCCAGTCTCTGGGCCGACTTATCTCCGATCCCGGGAAGGGATGAGAGTTCACCGATCATCTGGCTGATCTGCTTACTATAGTAATCCATAGACTAGAAAAGTCCTCCAAGACCGCCCATACCGCCTGTAAACTTAGACATTGCTGCCGCACTGCTTTCTTCCATCTGGCGGAGCGCCTCATTGACTGCTGCCATAATAAGATCCTGAAGCATCTCTACATCATCGGGATCAACCGCCTCAGGATCGATCTTGATGGCGGTAACCTCACGCTTACCGGAAACAGTAACCTCAACTACGCCACCGCCGGAGGTAGCTGTATATTCCTTTTCCTCCAGTTCCTTCTGACTCTCCTCCATCTGACGCTGCATCTTCTGCGCCTGCTTCATAAGATTGTTCATCCCGCCGGGCATTCCTCCGGGAAATCCGCCGCCTCTTTTTGCCATTATAAATCTCCTTCCTCAGCGGTCACCGGTATTCCCAGTTCTCCCGCTCTTTTTTCAAGTTCAAAAATACTTTCAAAACGCTTGTCCGATGGGGTGGCCGACCTGTTGATCTCCACCGTGAAATCCACGTGGGCGCCTGCTGCCTCGTCAAAAGCCTCCTGTAACTGCTTTCTTGAAGGCATGTCCGGCCTAAGGCTATCATATCCCAAAGTCCCCTGGCCGTCACCGCCATCATCAAAAAAGATCTGAAGCTGTCCGGAATCGGACAAGGTCGGTGTAGCATGTCTAAGATATACCGATATGGGAGCCCCCACACGGCTGACAACCATGTCCCAGTTGGCAACCAACTTTTCGATATCTTCGCTGACTGCATCAGGAAGCGGCCTCTTTTCTTCCACCATATCCGGAGGAGGGCCATCTCTCCAGGTTCCGCCCTGCTGCGATGCTGCAGGTGCTATGGCAACGCCTTTTTCTATCTTGCGCTCTATGCCATCCATTCGGGATGCAAGGGAAGAATTATCACTTTCCATCTCCGGCTTGCACAGCCTGATAAGCCCAACCTCAAGCACCACTCTGGGAGCTGCCGCCTGACGAACGCTTCCTGTCAGTTCCGAAAGAAGCCGGATATCTCTCATGAGCATATCTGACGAAAAGTCCGAGGCCTGACTTAACATGCTGCCCTTGATCTCTGCTGCCACATCCATGGAATCCACCATAGACTTATCCGTGTGGATCAAAAGCAGATTTCTGAAATACCAGGTCAGATCCGCACAAAATTGCGCTAGATCGCGGCCCCTGTCAACAACACCCCTGATCTGATCGATCACAGCCGGCGCATCCCCTAAACGAATGGCTTCGGCAGTAGCTGCAAAGGTATCCATATCAACAGCTCCAAGGACCGATATAACATCCTCATATGTGAGTTTTTTACCAAGGTAAAAGGCAATGCACTGGTCCAAAAGAGAAATACCGTCTCTCATAGACCCATCCGCAGATCTGGCTACAAAATCAACTGCACGATCCTCAGCCTCGATGCCCTCCGCATCCAATAGTTCTCTGAGCCTGGCTGCGATGACATCTGTAGTGATACGTCTGAAATCGTACCTCTGACATCTGGATAAAACTGTGATGGGGATCTTGTGAAGCTCCGTTGTCGCCAGAATGAAGATCACATACTCCGGTGGCTCCTCAAGGGTTTTGAGAAAAGCATTAAACGCCGCTGTGGAAAGCATATGTACCTCGTCTATGATATAGACCTTGTACCTGCCTTCAGTGGGCGGATATGAAGTATCCTCAATAAGAGAACGGATATCTTCTACACCGTTGTTAGATGCTGCATCCATCTCTTTTACATTCATGGAAGAGCCGGACAAAATAGACTTGCAGACACTGCACTCTCCGCAGGGACTGCCATCCTCCTGCCTATGCTCACAGTTCACCGCTCTGGCAAAGATCTTGGCCATAGTGGTCTTACCGGTACCTCTTGTACCTGTAAAAAGATAAGCATGGGAAGTCCGATCCGATACTATTTCATTTTTAAGGGTGGTAACAATATGATCCTGCCCTTTAACATCCGCAAACTCCTGTGGTCTGAACTTGCGGTAAAGTGCCATATATGACATCAGCGTACACTCTCTGTTTTTATATTGCTCATGATGTGGTTCACAAAGAACTTGTTTATAGTTTCCATAAACTTTTCCTGACCGGTTGTCTTAAGGATTTATCTCTAGATCATAAGGCACCCTCAAGTATAGTCTTCATGCGATTGCGATCAAGCCTGCGAAGGGCATCAGAAAGCTGATCAAACCGGCTCTTTTTTATCCTCAACCCCGACATCCCCGAAAAGGATCGACGAAATGCTCTTGGCGTAGTATCCGCACTTTTCAAGGAAGATGCCGTGCTTTGTATCTACAGCGGCTATATCCTCGCTATCACTGTATTTTTCCAGCTCCTGAGCCATCAAAGAAAGTTCCTCTATGCCTATTGCCCGGAAACTGCTTTTCATCCCATGTACCTTGCGAGAATAGGATTTCCAATCTCCCGCATCATGATACTTCTCAATATCCAGAAGATATGAAGGCAGATCCCTGACAAAGGATGTAAGGATCGTGACCCAACCCTCTCTGGAACCACAGAAAATGATACCCTTTTCTTCATCAAGACCCTCTATATCACGAAGCTCCATCAACTACCTCCTGTGATGCCATGATCTCGGCAGGAAGAGTCTGTGCCGACTTCTCCTGATACTCATCCTCCTTGAGGAAATAATCAGCCAGATCTTCGATCGGGATTGGCTTCGAGTACTTATATCCCTGAAGATAACGGGCACACATCCTCATGCATCGATCCTCATCTGTCTCATCCTCAACACCCTCGTACAAAACGGCATATCCCATATCACTGAACATATGGGCCAGATATGAAACTATGGTTTCGGACTTGATGCTGGTACCGCTGGATACGGTAAGAGACCTGTCGAATTTGATGATATCAAAAGGCAGCTCCATGATCCTCTCAAAATTGGAATATCCTGTTCCGAAATCGTCCAGATAAAACTTGATACCGCACTGCTGGAGCTCATATATCTTATCTCCAACAAGTTTGAATTCAGACTCACTCTGGCTCTCCGTGATCTCTATAGCAATAAGTTCTGCCGGAATACCAACCCTGTAAATGGTGTTTTTGACCATTTCTGAAAAATCCGGACGTCTGATATCAAATGCGGACATATTAACAGAGATCCTCGTGATATGATATCCCTGATCCAGAAGAAGTCTTATCTCCTTACAAGCCTTAGCAAGTACGATCTCGGACAAGCCCTGAATGTAGTTGTACTTTTCAGCTATGGGGATAAATCTATCCGGAAATACCATGCCGATCTCCGGCAGTTTGAGTCTCATCAGAGCCTCTGCCGTATCATAACAATTATTGAAAGTATTGAGTACAGGCTGACAAAAGGCCAGAACCCTGGGATCATCCGGATCTCTTTTGGCATTGATGTCTGCAAGCTGCTGAACAATATACTTATGCTCTCTGAAGGATTCTATTTCCTTCTCACCGATCTCACGTACACAGTTGGAGGGTGTCCGATTCTGGACATACTGGATCAGATTGAGATAATCCAGCTTATCTCCGTCGTCCACAGTCTTGACCTTGGTTATCTTGTAATCATAGTGATACTGCTCGTACTTTTCCAGGAAGGACTCGATCATCTTCTGACCGCTTTGAGCATAATCCGGATTGCGAACAATATCAATTATCAGGATAAGGTGACCGTCACCAACTTCAAACAAAGTAGCACCCTTAAAGAACTCATTGGAGACACTGCGGATATTGCTCTGGATATAGTCCGGATATTTACTTCCCGGTCTGTCAAAATCGGGAAGATAGAGACTCATGATATAGAGACTGCGGTTTCTCTCGTAACTGTAATGGATCAGATCTCTGAAAGAATCTGCACCGATGGTGCCTATAGTAAGATCATAGGGATTGGCATGTACAAGGTACAACAGTGCAAACACGGGGAAGGTAAAGCTGGCCGTAGTAAAGGAACGCTGTCCGTGGACCCCCTGAAGGAACATAACAACAAAGGAAACCAGTGTACAACCAAGAACTCCACGGATGATCTGCTTGTATATGCTCTCACTGCCCTTGTAAAGCGCCCAGACTGCTATAGCAATGAAATAAACATAGCCGATGGCAAAGAAAGGAAAGCCCCCGTGTACCTGTCCCAGATCGTCGATATAAAAACCAAATCTGAAAATGATCCCGGTAAATTCATACAAAACGACGGCCGCAAAACCGACATAAGCCGCATGCATATACTTTTTGCCTGTGCCGTCCGTAAACTTAACGGTCTCAACGACATAGGAAATATATAACACCAACATGCCAAACAGGGACACATGATATCCCATACGCGTCAGATAAATAAGAGAGTTCTCAACCTCTCCTATATTGTTCATAAAAATATGAAATAGCATGTTGCAGACGGCCGCAACCGGAAGAAGGATCAGAATGCGCAAAAAGATAGCGTAGTTCTTCTGCTTGTTAATATAAGCTGCCCTGATCAAAATAAAGAAGACGATGGATATGGCAAGGACCAGGACGTCTCCTACGGGCGAGTAATTTTCATAATAAGTAACCGGCATATATATATTTCACTTTCCCCTGTATGATTATCTGGCTACCCGAACGGCTCCCGCACGGATGGATATGCTAGTACACCATGCACCAATTAACTGTACATTATTGCGAAGATCAGAATTTCCCGGTTACAAGGCGCTTGAGAGAGGCGATGCGTGTGCATCGTCGATTGAAAGCAACGCAGTAACAGGGAATTCTGGCAAG
>JAEELH010000205.1 GCA_016288825.1 Lachnospiraceae bacterium
ACGGTCCCAAAAGTATCCAACCAAAGCGGAATACTTACTGCCGATGCCAGCGCCTTACCAATAAGGTTAATAGCTATGGAACCTATAGTTATGAGTACTATATGAAGGTCTTTTTTATTCATGCCGCGCTATCCTCTTTTTGTAGTCAACCTGCTCCGAAAGATCTCCGGGGTAAAACGTCTTTTTCCCCAAATAATAATCCTAACATACTACGCCGCTTTTGTCATGGAAAATAACACAAAAGGAGACTATGGTTTTTCATTCCATAGCCCCCCTTTTGGTTTTTAATTATATCACAGATGTAAAACCCTGTCTTTGATCTCCTGAGTGCGGCCCTGATTCCAGAACTGGGTCCCGATATAACCGCAGGTACGACGAGCAACACTCATCTTAGCCTGATCACGATTGCCACAGTTAGGGCACTCCCAAATAAGCTTACCTGAGTGGTCCTCAACAATCTTGATCTCTCCGTCAAATCCACAGTTCTCACAGTAGTCCGATTTCGTATTAAGCTCAGCGTACATGATATTGTCATATATAAATCTCATGACTGAGATAACTGCAGGGATATTGGTCTGCATGTTGGGCACCTCAACATATGAGATGGCACCACCGGGAGAAAGCTTCTGGAACTCTGACTCGAACTTCAACTTCTCAAATGCATCGATCTCCTCGGTAACATGAACGTGATAACTATTGGTGATGTAGTTTTTGTCGGTAACATGAGGTATGATACCAAAACGCTTTTGAAGCGCCTTGGCAAACTTGTAGGTGGTAGACTCAAGAGGTGTACCGTAAACAGAATAATCGATATTCTCTGCTGCCTTCCACTCCTGGCACTTGTCATTGAGTCTCTGCATTACCTTGAAAGCAAATTCCTTACCCATGGGATCGGTATGAGAAACACCGAGCATGCGGTAGCACATCTCATAAAGGCCCGCATATCCCAGAGAAATGGTTGAATAACCATTGTAAAGCAAGGGATCGATCTTCTCGCCCTTAGCAAGACGAGCAAGTGCACCATGCTGCCAAAGGATAGGAGCAACGTCTGAAATCGTACCAAGAAGTCTCTCGTGACGGCAACGCAGTGCCCTGTGACAAAGCTCAAGCCTGTCATCGAGGATATCCCAGAACCTGTCCATATCACCATCCGAAGAGCAGGCAACATCAACAAGGTTGAGGGTAACAACTCCCTGATTGAAACGGCCGTAATACTTATGCTTGCCCTTTTGATAATTAAGAGCATTGGCAATATTTCCAACTCCCTTGTCGGTAAAACGGTCGGGAGTGAGGAAACTCCTGCAACCCATGCAGGTATAAAGATCTCCTCCCTTGAGTTCCTTCATGACCTTGGCCGAAATATAATCCGGTACCATACGCTTGGCAGTACACTTAGCCGCCAACTCGGTAAGGAAATAGTACTTGGAATTATCATGGATGTTGTCCTCATCCAAAACATAGATGAGCTTAGGGAAGGCAGGAGTAACCCACACTCCCTTTTCATTTTTAACCCCCTCTATCCTCTGGAGCATTACCTCCTGAATGATCATAGCAAGGTCATCCCTTGTTTGTCCCTCCGGTACCTCGTCAAGATACATGAACATGGTAACAAAGGGAGCCTGACCATTACAAGTCATAAGGGTTATAAGCTGATACTGGATTGTCTGGATACCGCTCTTAACCTCGGAACGGAGGCGCTTTTCGGTGATCTTGTCGATAATGGCATCATCCATGGACTCACCACACTCCTGGCGCTCCTCGATAACTGCCTTGCGGATCTTCTGACGACTGATATCTACAAAAGGCGCAAGATGTGCCAGTGAGAATGACTGACCGCCGTACTGATTGGACGCAACCTGAGCAACGATCTGTGTGGTAACGTTGCAGGCCGTGAAAAAGCTGTGGGGTTTTTCGATCATGGTCTCGGAAATAACAGTACCGTTCTGAAGCATATCCTCCAGATTGATCAGATCGCAGTTATGCTCTCTCTGAGCGTAGTAATCCGAATCATGGAAATGGATGATACCCTCCTCATGAGCCTTAACAACTTCCTCGGGAAGGAGAACTCGCTTGGTCAGATCCTTGGAAACCTCGCCGGCCATATAGTCTCTCTGAGTGGAGTTGATAACAGGATTCTTGTTGGAGTTTTCCTGCTTGACCTCCTCATTGAGCTGGTCAATAAGAGCCAGGATACCGTTGTCTGTGGTATTGGTCTTACGTGAAAGCTCACGCTTATATCTGTAGCGGACATACTTCTGGGCAACCTCATAGCAGCGCATCTCCATGATGCCGGTCTCCACCATATCCTGAATGTCCTCAACGTTAACCGCATGGGAAGACTCAGCAACCTGCTTTGCGATCTTGTCTGCTACCGCCTGGATCTGAGCCTCGTTGAGCTGATACATCTTATCAACCTCATGATTGGCCTTTTCAATAGCATTCTTGATCTTGTCCTCGTGAAAATCTACCTCGCGTCCATTACGCTTAATGACATTAGTTCTAACTTCTATGGTATCCAATTTACTACCTCTCCCTAATAATATAAGTCCGAAACGATACTTAGTGGTTACATCTATTCAAAAACACAATATCTTGTGTGCAAGGACTATGATATAACAATTCATGGCAAAAAAAAAGGGGGAAAAAACAATTTGTTAATTTCCCCCAAAATGTATTAAACATGCTCTTGCAGTTTTTACAAAACTATATCAAATACTATGGAATGTCCGTCCGGACTGGATGCGTGGATCCGCCCCTTATGGGAGCGAACAATGGCAGATACCACCGAAAGCCCAATACCATGGCCGCCTGTCTTGGAACTTCTGGAGCCATCGCTTCTGTAGAACCTTTCAAAAAGCACATCCAGATTTCCCTGTGCTATCTCATCCACCGGATTCGAAAGCACCAGATGGCACTTGCCCCTGTGGCCCTGGGACTGCTTTCCCGTCAGGCGGATACTGATATGTGCTCCTTCAGAAGAATACTTGATGGCGTTATCGATCATAAGGGATAACATACGGCCGATATTTTCACTGTTACCACGGATCTTAACGCCTTCTGCCAGATCAAGGTCTATGACCTTCCCACAGGATTCGCAAACCGCATCATAGGTTCCCGCCACTTCTCTGATAAGAGAATCCAGTTCAAGATCGGACTGTTCCGGACTATAACCCTCCTCATCCATTCTGGAAAGCAGGACCAGCTTTTCCGTAAGCGAGGACAGCCTGCGAGTCTGATTCCGAATACTACCGGTCCATTCGCTTTCGCCGTTTTCCATCTCAATGACTTCATTGTTGGCATCAATAATGGCAATGGGTGTCTTGATCTCATGGCTGGCATCCGTGATAAACCGCTTCTGTTTCTCATAACTTTCGGCAACCGGTCGGGTAACGATCTTTGAAAAGATGATCACCAGTATCAGAACTGCAACCATAGCCAGAGCCGCGATCACCAGAGATGTATATAAAAAGGTCCTGGCAGTTCCACGCTCTCTGGAACCATCCAAAAAGATGACCTTTACACCGTCATCAGTAGTTGTGAGCCTGTACTTAAGGTCTCCCTCATATCCTCTGGTGTTTCCCTTTTCATAAGCCTCGGTCGCCATCTCCAGCGCTTCGTCTTCTGAAACGGAAGAGATCCTGTCAAGTTCCTTGTCCGAAACCGTACCAGACTCGTCAAATGTCACTGTAAAGTATCTGGTATCAAAGGGTGCCTCTTCAAGGTTTCCGCGTTTTCCGCGAGGCCCCTTATCCTTGAAAGCTCCGTTTTCCTCTTTTTTTGCCGAGCCGGACTGATCCTTGTCATCTTTATCCGGCTTTTCAGAGGGAGCCTCTACACCCTCATAGGCATCAGGCTTTTCTCCGGGAGGTTCCTGAAAATCCAGAAAACTACCACCAAAATTCACAAGAAGATCCATCCTTTCCTCAAGGTTGGAATCAACCGTCATGAAGTTACTGATATTGATGCCGCCAAGGATCACTCCCAAAACCAATAACACAGATAACGTAGTAACAAGTATAAATCTTCGTCTTAAATCATTGATCATCTTTTATCACACTATATCCTAATCCACGGGTTGCCTTGATAGAAATATTGGAACCGATCTGTCCCAGTTTTTTTCTGATATAGGACAAATATACCCAAACCACATTGGCCTCCGTCTCCGAGTCGTATCCCCAGATCTTGTCCATAAACTGATCCTGGGATATGATCTGTCCCGGGGAGGTCATAAGCATCTCCAACATCTGGAATTCCTTGCTGGAAAGTTTAACCTCTCCCGAGTCCGCTTTCAGACTGAAGGTACTGCGATCCAAAGATGTGTTGCCAAAAGAAAGTACGGCTCCTGACACCTCACCCTGACGACGAGTTATGGATCTGACCCTGGCCAGAAGCTCCTTGATAGCAAAAGGCTTTGTCAGGTAATCGTCCGCTCCTGCATCCAATCCCTCTACTCTGTCATCTATCTCGGACTTAGCCGTAAGAAGGAGCACCGGAACATCAATGCCCTTGGCCCTGATCTTTTTCAAAACCGTAATGCCGTCAAGCTTTGGCATCATGATATCCAGGACTGCCGCGTCATAAAGCTCTGTCTCCAGATAGTCTAGGGCATCCTGACCATCATATACCGCATCAACCGAATAATTGTTGTGTTTGAGGACCGCCACGAGAGCATTGGACATCTCCCGCTCATCTTCAGCCAGTAGAAGGCGCATATCAGGCTCCTTTCGAAAAAACTTGATATATCTTTCGTCAAGAGGTAAACTCACCTTGTTCGTTACATACATAATAAAGCATACAAACTTTAAAAGGAACTTAAAAATGAATTATTCAGCTATCAAATATAATGATATTGCCAACGGCACCGGGGTCCGCACCGTGCTTTTCGTTTCCGGATGCACCCACCACTGCCGGGGATGCTTCCAGCCTGAGACCTGGGATTTCAAGGCCGGTTCACCCTTTACCGAACGGACTATCCGGGATATCCTTGCTTCCCTGGACCACGACTATGTAGAGGGGCTCACACTGCTGGGCGGCGAACCCATGGAGCCTGATAATCAGCGTGCTCTTTTGGTACTTTTACGTAAGGTAAAGGAAAAATACCCGAAAAAAAACATCTGGTGCTATACGGGATACACCTACGAGAGGGACCTTCTCGATCCCAAAAGTCCGGTGCATACCGAAGCAACAGATGAGTTTTTGTCATATATTGATATCCTGGTTGACGGTGAATTTGTCGAAGAAGAAAAGGATCTGATGCTGGAATTCCGCGGAAGCCGCAACCAGCGCATCCTCCATCTTTCCCGCCAACGAGCAGGTGGATCCATCCACCACACTAAAGGAGACTTTTCGTAAATCAGCCCAGAGGGCGGCAGAAAAAGCTGGCTCTTCCGTATCCGGTGGCCCTGTTGGCCCAGGTTATGATCACTTTAACGTTGCCCTCTGAATCCATGGAGAAAATATCATATCCCGTAACAGTCTCGACGTGGTCGATACCGCGGTAGCGTCCGTTATTTGCTCCGGTACCGAAAAAGAGATCTCCGGGCTGCATCTTCATCTTCTGAACACACTTCGCATCTACGCTTCCGTCCCATTCACAGATCTTTTTCCCTTTGTTAACAAGATACTGGCCCTCATAGGCTGCAACAGGCGCCCAGCCGCTCTTTATTCCGAAGTTGCATCCGTTATCCTTGAATGCCCTCCACACCAGGGAACTGCAATCGTAGTATCCCTGAGTCATACGCTTGGGCTGAGAATATGTGCTGACTTTGAGGATGTCCTGGATCTTGTTTAAAGCTTTGAGTTTTTTCGTCTTAGCAACATTGACTGCAGCCGCAAAAGTATATCCTCCAACCTGACATCTGATAATTGTCGTTCCGGCTTTTGACTTTGCGGTTACAAGTCCGGTTTCGGACACCTCTGCAACGGAAGGCTTTGAACTGGTCCATACGGGAGTATCTGTATATGTCAGATTTTTGACTTTCAGCTGTACGCTCTTTTTTACTCCGATCAGCGCCGTGGTCTTATTAAGTTGTGCACCGTGAAGCTGATATGTAAGAACAAATTCCTTGCCATTAACAGTCGCGGTTATGGTCTTAGTGCCATTGCCGTTGCCGTAAACATAGATACAGTTACCGCTTACGCTTGCACTTGTAATGTTGACCTTTTTGCTCCCGGAAACTGTATATGAGAAAAAAGTATTATTGGCATCCAAAGTCAGACCGCCGGGAACTCCGCCGATACGGTAAACCGCCATGGGATTTTCATACCTGTAAGGACTTCCGTCATATGTAGTCTCATAAGTACTCTGCTCCAGATATGTAGATGACATATCCGGTGTAACATAAATCGTAAAACTCTTGGTCAAGAAAGTAGGATCATACTCCAACTGATAAGTTACAGTGATGTTGATATATCCCGAATGAGTTGCGACGTAATTATATCCGCCTGTGGCATTGGGTGAAATAGACATGGAGTCGGAAGTAATGGTACGACTGGCCAGTTTTTTGATCAGGCCCTTCCACTCTCCCTTTTTTGCTGTACTGATATCAATGGTACCGCTGCTTCCGTAAAGGACTTTGGTAAGATTCGTGCTTCCGCTTCCCAGCTTGATGTCAGCCTTTTTATTGATCTTAACCGGTGACACAAATGCCGGCGTCTCATCTACCGGCTGGGTAGTCTCGGGTGTTTCTGTCTCTGTCGTTCCTGTTGAACCGTCACCGATCTCTCCATCAGCCTTCTGCTCGTTAGCCGGGATCTCGGTCTCCTCGACAACTGCCTGAACCTCTTCACTCTGTATTTCTCCCGCCTGTACGATGGAACCGGAATTAAGTGTTCCGGTGATCAACATGGCAGCTGCTAATACGATCGCGATCTTTTTTCTGTTATGCATTGTGATTGATTCCTTTATATATTATTAGTTTTCGTACTTCATAATATCCCAACATCCATCATACCATGCCTGTCAAGTAAAAAGAGGAACGCCGATCCATCGACGCTCCTCATTTTGATCACTTTATGACAGTTCATCCAGTGTCCGTCCGTAGGGCGGAAGGAATTCCTCCACAAAATCCTTTACCTCCGGCATCTGTGCCGCCATAGCCGCCACAGCTATCTCCGAAGAAGACTTCGCACTTTTGAACTCTGTATTACCTGACTTTTCCTCTTCTATACACTTGATCAGAGCAGAAAGCTTATCCGCCGCCTTAACAAGGCGTCTCATGTACCGCTCATCTTCGTCATCTCCAGGTACGAAAATGGACATAAACTCGTCCCGGAGATCCTCCGGCAACTTGTCCATAAGCCTTTGTTCCGCAACAGCCTCCACCTGCTTATATGCGCTCCGGATATCCTCGTTATAGTACTTGACCGGAGTCGGCATATCTCCCGTAATGATCTCGGATGCATCATGATAAAGACCGATAAGTGCAGCCTTTTTTGAATCAAGATGCTTGCCATAGCGGACATTGCCAATGGTGCAAAGACCGTGGGCGATCATAGCAACCTCAAGAGAATGCTCTGAAAGAGTCTCTGCTCTCGAAGATCTCATAAGCGCCCAACGCTCGATATATTTCATGCGCGATATTGCCGCAAAAAAAGTATTACCCATGGATCTTATGCATTACCGTGAAGAGCGTCAAGGAACTTGCCCATAAGTCTGTTGAGTTCTTCCTGCTCATTCTTGGAAAGTTTAGCGTATGCACGATCCTCTGCTGCACTTACGAGAGCGATCTTCTCGTCCATAACCTTGCGGCCCTTGTTGGTAAGATAGATCTCAAGAAGGCGGCCCTTGCCTGCCTTAAGAGTTACATAACCCTTTTCCTCCATGCTGTCGATACCGGAAGAAACTGTCTGCTTGGAAAGCATGCAAAGTTCGCAAACATCGCGCTGAGCGCATCCCTCTCCGTAAGCATTGATGGTATAGAATATTGCAAACTCACTTCCGGAAAGCTCAAGCATATTGGCAAGTGCTCCATAAAAAGCAGTAAATCCCTTATTCTTCTGATAAAACTCCTCAAATCTTTCTCTGTTTGTAGCCATATTAATCTCCTTTCTTTTACATGTCACCGGACAGCTTACCTGCCAGGTCATCTATAAACTGGCGGGCACTCCTACCCGACAGCCCTCCGTGGGACATATCCCAAATATTAGCCAGTTTAAGGATCTCCTCCTCGGGAAGCTCAACCCCCGGCATACGGTGGGCAAGTTCCAAAACGATCTCCTTATACTCCTGAGGACTCGGTCTGAAATAACCTATGCTGACGCCAAATCTGGCAGCCAGTGAAAGTTTTTCCTGAACCGTATCGTTGTGATGTATATCATCCTTATCCGCATCTGCCTTATCCGACCATTTTTCGCGGATCAGATGCCTACGATTACTGGTGGCATAGATAAGAACATTTTCCGGGCGAACCTCAAGTCCTCCCTCGATCACCGCCTTGAGATACTTGTAATCCGTCTCAAACTCCTCAAATGAGAGATCATCCATATAAATGATGAACCTGTAATTGCGGTTTTTGATCTGGGCGATAACCTCTGAAAGCCTGCGAAACTGATGCTTGTATATCTCGATCATCCGAAGGCCCCTGTCATAATACTGATTAAGAATGGCCTTGATGCTCGTGGACTTGCCTGTACCTGCATCTCCGTACAAAAGAACGTTGTTGGCTGTACCTCCCCGGATAAATGCCTCGGTATTTGCAATGAGGCGTTCCTTTTGAGACTCATACCCCACCAGATCATCCAGGGAAATGTCCAGAGTGTTGGTAATGGGAACCAGAAGCTCATCCTCCGGATCATCGCTGACGCGAAAGGCCTTATTAAGCCCTAGCTTTCCTACACCCCTGGTACGATAAAAGTCCGTTATCAGACTATATGCCTCATCATTATCCCTAGTCTCTGCAAATGCATCCGACAGATACCTGACAGATGAGCTTACCTGGCGGTTATAAATACGTTCTTCCTTAACAACGGCGTGATAGTCCGTGATGACAGAAAAACAATCTATCTCAAGGTCCTTTTCTATGGGCGCAAAATCATAAAAGAAAAGCTTCCGAAAAACCTCAAGATCATTTTTCGCAAAACGGGTAACCGTTCCGTCGCAGGATCCCTCTTTTTCGCAAACAAGCGTAAAAGGCGTCTCAGTCATTGCCAAAAGATACGCAAGATAATCCTGCCAGAGGTTGCGGTCAAAACCGTATCTGGTCGACAGATCCAAAAGACTGTGGATGACGTCATGTATGTCCGAAATCAGACCGCCCTTATCAAAATCGGCATTGTACTCGTTTTGACGGTACAGATCCAAGATATCGGAAAGTCTGTACAATATATCGCCATCCGCCAGATCCCTGTATATTATAAGTTTTGAAAGAAGGTCTTTCATCAAAGTTTGATCCCCTTAAGCAGGTCACCGAGTGATGTGGAAGCCTCTCCCTTGTCAGAGTACTGCTCGATCTCTTTGGAGACTTTTTCCTCCTCTGCAGCCTCTCTTGCGGGAGCCTCCTCTTCCTCAAGTGCCCTGATAGAAAGTGAAACTCTGCCCTCGTCCGTCTTGGTGATCTTGGCGCGGACACGCTGTCCCTCTTTAAGGACCTCATTGACCGACCCCACCTTACGGGATGATAACTGGGAAATATGTATGAGACCGGACACGCCGTCACCGATGTCAACAAAGGCACCGTAAGGCTGAATGCTCTCTACTATTCCCTCAACAACCTCACCGGGTGTCAGCATAGCGATGCGATGGTCTCGCTCCTGCCTCTCCCTCTCTATGGCAACCTCTCTGGCGGAGAGGATCACCTGCTTTTTCTCCGGCTTAACATCGCGCACGATTACCGGAAGCGATGCACCGGCATAAGATGAAAGATCCTCCACATATGATGTGGAAACCTGAGATGCGGGAATAAATCCGCGAAGCCCCTCTGCATACGCAACCAGGCCTCCCTTAACAACTTCCCGAACCTTGACATTGATGATCTCCTTGTCATCTCTGAGCTTTGCCAGGCGCTCCCACGCCAGATCATCATCAGCCTCTCTGATGGAAAGTTCAAGATTACCTCTGCCGTCGTCAAGCCTGATAACTTTTGCGGTAAGAGTCTGTCCGTAGCGCAACTGCTCAGTCGCACGGAAACCGGGATCATTGGAAAGGTTGCCGGATCTGATGATACCCTGCGCATAATAGTTCAGGTCCAGAGTAACCTCGTCATCGCTGATACCGATAACGGTTCCCTGCATGATGTCACCCTCGTAAACCTTACGAACGGATGCCTCGATCTCGCGCTCGAAATCTTTCATGGATTCTTCTGCCATAATATGTATACTCCTTAGTTAGATATACCCCGGAACGGTTCCGGGGTTGTCCTTTCAGACAACTCATATTTTAATACAGTGATTATCATCGAGTCAAGAAGTTTGTCTAATATCGTACTTGGTCTGCGGCCCATATAAAAGTATGTTTTCGTACATGAATCATGCCGTTTTATGCGGTTTTCATGTCATCTAAACTTGCTTCCTGTCTTTTTATGAGATATACTATCCCCTATCACTCAAAAGCAAAAAAAGAGGTATATATGTCCGAAACCGTAGTAGTCGGCATGTCCGGAGGCGTAGACTCCTCCGTCACTGCCTTATTGTTAAAAGAACAAGGATATAATGTGATAGGCATCACCGGCAATTACTGGTGGGACGGTGCCGATTCCGATATCGGAGATGCACGCAGGGTTTGTCAGATTCTGGACATACCCTTTCATGTTTATGACCATGTAAGCGAATTCCGTAATCAGGTGATAGATCCCTTTATAGACGAGTATCTTCACGGCCGAACACCCAATCCATGCGCACTTTGCAACCGGGTTTCCAAGTGGCCCTCACTGCTCAAGGCCGCTGACTTTTACGGTGCAAAGTATGTGGCAACCGGCCACTATGCTCACATACTAAAGCTGGAAAACGGCCGCTACACCGTAAAGTGCGGCGCCGACGTTTCCAAGGATCAGACCTATGTACTCTACAATCTGACTCAGGAACAGCTTTCACGTACTCTTCTTCCTTTGGGAGATTACAATAAGTCCGAGATCAGAGCTATTGCCGAAAAAGCCGGACTCCCTGTGGCTTCCAAGCACGACAGTCAGGACATCTGCTTTTTCTATGGTAATGATTATGCTTCATTTATCCGTGAAGAGGCTCCTGACCGGATCCCTCCCGAGGGTAACTTTGTGTCCGAATCCGGAGAAGTACTGGGTAGGCACAAAGGCATTCTTCACTACACCATTGGGCAGCGCAAAGGTCTGGGGATCGCTTTAGGACATCGGACTTTTGTAAAAGAGATACGACCCGAGACCAACGAGGTCGTTCTTGCTGATGACGGAGATGTTTTTTCAGATGAGCTTAGGGCAACCGCCATCAATTACATGGGTGCACCTCATTTCGATGAGAACGAGACTTACATCGGAAGGATCCGCTACTCTCACCGTGGCGAACCCTGCCATGTTACTACGATTTCCAACGACGAGATCCTTGTAAAATTTCAAAAGCCCGTCCGGGCAGTTACGCCGGGACAGGCTCTTGTGTTGTATAAAGAGGAGTATATAATTGGAGGGGGATTAATAGGTACCATGAAATAAGCAGGAGGGGTATTAGGCTACAAAAAGGACTGCATTAGCCACATCACGGGTTATGGTGTGGTCCTTTACCAGTTCCGCAAGCCAGATATTAAGATCTCCCATCCTGTGGTCGGTACTGATAGAGAATACGCTCTTACCATTGACGTCCTGAGTGAGATATAATTCATAATTGTACATAACGTCCTCCGTGATCAAGTGACATACGAGTTACCATATGTTGTAGTCTTCCGTGCTTACAACTACTATATCGGTCATGTTATCGAAAAATTAACCCCTTTTTATATAAAAATCCTGCTTTTTTTATCACATATCTGAAAAAAGCCGCAAAAAGACTAATCTTTTTGCGGCTTTATAATGTCATTTCGAGCTGAAGTATTATATCTGAGTGTAGTATGTTCTCGTGGTAAAGATGTTTGTCAGCGCATCAGCCACAAGGACGATCCCAATAACACGAAGAGTAAGGGTCAAAGTTCCAAAGGGATTCGTAAAGATCAGGATCCCCAAGGCTGCCGTCGCGATACCAATGATCAGATGTATCACATGATCTCCGCCTGCCCTGCCGAT
>JAEELH010000206.1 GCA_016288825.1 Lachnospiraceae bacterium
CCGGGAGATGGTCCTTAAGTGCCGCACGGTCAACGCTAAGGACTACATCATCAAGCCGGTCCGTCCGGCTTATCTTCGAGCCAGAGTGGCAATAGCCCTGGATGCGAGTCTGGAGAGATAATGCATTTCTATTGTCTGACAATTCTTTTTTATGTTAAAATATGAAAAACCTGTTTTACCCCGTCGGTCATCCGGCGGGGTTTTGTGGAGGTGATCGCATGAGAAGACATAGAAAGTACCTGGCAGTCTGGTTGATGATTACAGCAGTTTCAAACTGACTTGAGTGACGATCACCGAAGAAACTGATAAAGGATTTGCTATGGAAAATACAACATGTAAAATTTGTCCCCGCCACTGTGCACCGGCACAAGGGAGTTACGGTTTTTGCAAAGCCAGAAGGGGAGCAGAGTCGGGCACTGTTTGTTCGAATTATGGGCACATCACATCCATGGCCCTTGACCCTATTGAAAAAAAGCCTATTGCTATGTTCAGGCCCGGAAGTGTTATCTTGTCCGTGGGGAGTTACGGTTGCAATATGGACTGCCGTTTTTGCCAGAACCATGAGATATCCCGGGGAGATGGCACCATGCCTTATCGGGAGTATACCCCGGAGGAGCTGGCAGAGGTGGCGTGGAGACTGCACCTGGAGCAGGATAATATAGGCCTGGCTTTTACTTATAATGAGCCATTGGTTGGCTACGAGTTCGTCAGGGATACTGCAAAGCTTGTGTCCGAAAAGGGACTTGTCAACGTTCTGGTGTCCAATGGACAGGCATCTTTGGAAGTGCTTGAGGAAATAATCCCTTATATGGATGCCATGAATATAGATCTCAAGGCGTTTACAAAAGAGGGATATGAGAGTCTTGGCGGGGATCTGGATACGACCATGAAGTGGATCGAAAATGCCCATAGCCGTTGTCATATGGAGCTTACTTCTCTCATAGTTCCCGGGCTCAATGACGACCCGGAGGAGATGGACCATGAGGCCCGGTGGGTCGCATCTCTGGATCCGGAGATACCGCTTCATATTACAAGATTCTTCCCTAGGTATAGATACACGGAGGGTGAGCCCACCGATATAGATCTTATGTATCGGTTAAGGGAGGTGGCGCAGCGTCACTTACGCAACGTTTTTCTTGGGAATATATGAGTTCAAATGCACATGTTAGATTGTGAACCACCCGTACCGGGTACAATCGGCTTACAGTTGGCTCATACTGAAATAAGGAGGGGAGTTATGGGTATACAAGCAGCGTTTGTCCTTCCGCATCCGCCTATTGCTGTTGCAGAGGTGGGACGAGGAGATGAAAAGGAAATACAGCCCACATTGGATTCATTTCAAAAGGTGGCAGAAGAGATCGCATCATTGAAGCCGGATACGATCATCATTACTTCACCACATTCCGTGATGTACAGGGACTACTTTCATATATCTCCCGGCAACGGGGCTACAGGAAATCTCGGGATGTTTCGAGCACCGCAGGTGAGTTTTGATGAGGAGTACGATATCGAACTTACACAGGTTATATGTGATATGTGCGAACGTGAGAGATTGCCGGCAGGTATGGCCGGGGAAAGAGACCCCTTTTTGGATCACGGAGTAATGGTGCCTCTTTACTTTATAGAAAAAGAGTACCGTGATTTCAAACTGGTCAGGATAGGTCTTTCCGGGTTGCCGCTGGAGGTACACAGACAGTTTGGAAAGGTGATAAGAGAAGCCATCGATAAGCTTGGAAGAAAAGTGGTTCTTATTGCCAGCGGTGATCTGTCTCATTGCCAGAAGGAGGATGGCCCCTATGGCTATGCGCCGGAGGGTCCGAAATACGACAAGCTATTGATGGAAACAATGGCGGACGGAGACCTGTCTAAACTTCTTGGCTTTCCGTCTGACCTTTTGGATGCGAGTATGGAGTGCGGTCACAGGTCATTTTGTATCATGGCCGGTGCATTGGAGGGCCTGCCATATAAAACTCAGGTGCTGTCTCATGAGGCCACCTTTGGAGTAGGATACGGTATCGTTAGGCTGCCGGTGGGCAATTAATAATGGAGGCAAATATGGATGAGTATGTAAAACTTGCAAAAAACAGTGTGGAATCATTTGTCCGAGATCGGACTGTTATTTCTTCAGAGGGAGCAGCGCCGGAGATCAGAGCCAGACGGGCCGGAGCCTTTGTTTCAATTCACAAGCACGGGGATCTGAGGGGATGCATCGGCACCATCGCGCCGGTTTACGAAGATCTGGCAACGGAGATCATTATGAACGGTATCTCGGCTGCTACCAGGGATCCAAGATTTAATGAGATCACGGAGGATGAACTTGAGGATCTGGAGATCAATGTTGATGTGCTTTCGGAAGCAGAAAGGATCGATTCCATTGATCAACTGGATGTTAAGAAATACGGCGTGATCGTTGAAAACGGAATGCGGCGCGGTGTGTTGCTTCCGGATCTGGAAGGAGTGGATACTCCGGAAATGCAGGTTTCCATTGCCATGCAAAAGGCGGGGATCTATTCTGGAGAGCCTGTGGATCTATACAGATTTGAGGTCGTAAGACATGTGTAGGTTTTGTGTATGTTGAGAGGGTAAAATTAGGCAAATGCGGATTTGGTCTGTGTTATTAAACGGATCATAGATCCGGAACGGTTTAAACGAGGAGTAGCATTTACAGAGGGGGTAGAGCTATGGGTGATTCAAATGATTCGTTGTTCCAGCAGGAACAGGCCCGGTTGCGGAAATACGAGATATTCGTCCCGGGAATGATGACAGAGTCAGATACGGAAGTAGCCTATAAGGAGCTTAATTCACGCTATACCAAGCTTCAGGATAGTACAGGCAAAATATCTTTGCATTCCATGTCAAAGGAGATGTTTCAAGAAAGAAAGGTCGAGATCGAGCAAGAGTGGGTAGCTAATGCAGGAATAAAAACTTTGGATTTCAAAGACAGAGCGCAGGGTAAAAACAAAAAGAGTGTTGAATATTATTCCACATTTACCATGAAAGAGATGGAGCTTCTGCTCAAGAGCAATGACAGAGGCGGAAACTCCACCGAGTATAATGATGTGGTTACGGATCTGGAGTTATATAATACCGTCGAGAGTTCGGTAACGGATACGGCGGAAAAGGTTGATCTGTTAAAGCGCATCGAGTCAAGTTGCAACACCTATATTTCAAAAAGGCATCCTATAACGTCTTCCGGTAAGGTCAGAAAAGCCATGATCCGGCGTGTAGCCCAGCAGATCAGAGAGGAACTGGCAAAGTACGATACTACAAGTACCCAGGCTACGGCTCAGAGTCAGGTGGGGGTCCAGGCAACGGCTTCCACTCAGGTAGGACTTACTTTTGATGCTGTTACCGCGACATTTACTGCACTGCAAACTGATAAGAGCCAGCAGGCGTTGTATACCGCGGCTCAGGCACATTTTGACTTGATAAGCAGGGTTGTTCAAGGGCAGGTTACTCTTAAAGAAACTCAGATTTCGGCCCTTGATACTCAGATGACATATATCTGCCAAGAACTGAAGAATCAGCCAATCGATGATGATCAAAATGATGTATTCTCCACGAGATTTTTCAATGCATTGGGGTGGACCAGCCGACAACCTGAAGTTGTAGAAGATTATGAGATAGATGACGTGGCGATGGAATCACCGCTAAAGAAGAAACTGTTTCACTGTATTGATAGTAGCGGAGATCCTGATAAGGGTGCTACACTTGGCCGCCAGCTGTTATCTGATCAAGGTCAGAGGCATTATCTGAGTAATGGACAGAGCGGTAAGGGCACATATCTTGGTATGCGAGGAGATATTCCGGGTTCGTCGGATGAAAGAGTTAGGGATCATCTTTGGTCTTCGTATGGCAGAGAGGTTGGTGCAGTACAGTTTTCCATGTGCTTTAACAAAAATGCCAAGATAATAGAAAGACAAAGACTGGTAAACATGGTAAACAAACAATTCAGAGGTAACTTCAGTCAACTGTATGGATTATTGTCTTCCTCGGAAAGCGGTCCAATGTTTCAGTACCTAACGACTATCGCTGCTTTCTTCGGATATAATACGATACAAACACAGGGGACATTGGAATGGAATCCGAGTATATGGTATTTTGTAACAACTGATAGATCCGCACTTACCATTTCCAACACTGTTCTTGTAAGAGAACAAATGGGAGACGGTTTTAGTACTCATGAGCAGAAGCTGGTATAGGAGGATGAGCATGGGAAAATTAACATTGGGACAGGAACGTACAATAGATGAATCAACCCAGTCCTGGAGAATGCTTGTATATCCTATTATGGAAAGCATTTCTTCGGTTCCGGATGGTTTTAAAAAGAAAATAGATGAGCTTGATGAGGCTTATGTGGCCGGATTTGGTGAGTACTATACCAAGTCGATAGAGGCAGAGGATGGCAGAGATGCAGATGAGGTTATGTCAGACTTTGATAAGATCTGGTCTCAGGATCACCCTGAATTCTATGATATGAAGTTGCTTTTTGCAGAGTGCGGTGATGAGGCGCTTGAGATCGTTGAAAGAGCAATGAAGCTGTACGAAGTATAAACTTAATAAGAAAAGAAAAACCCCTCCGGATTTGATCCGGAGGGGATATTTTTTAAAAAACTATATTACTTAACTTTTACAACGTCTACTGTCTGAGCAACAGATGCGCTCTTAGTTGAAGCCTGGAAAACAGCCTCAAAGTTTGAAGAGGCATCCCAAATATCAAAGATAAAATCGTTGCCTGACTTGGAAACAGCAGCACCACCGCCCCAGGCATTGGAGAATCCCTCTGATGCATGGAAGGTTACCTTGATGTGTGTATGCTCGGTTATACCTGTAAGAGTAACGTCATACTTCATCTGTCCGTTATTATCGTTCCAGAACTCCTCGCCCTTCTTGGAAACTGTACCGGATGCACCGGCTGTAGAACCACTTGCTGCATATACGCCCTCAGAAAGATCTGCGGACTGGATTACTGTAGGTTTTAAATATTCGCTCATATGAATTCCTCCTGATAGTGGGAGACATTGATTTGTTCAATGATTCCCGGACTTTTATATTGATAAATATTGTTGATCAACAAAAGTGATCTGATTTGTGCCATCAGAATATCACGGTTTGTTATGCCAGTCAAGGTAATATGTGCCTAAAAATCAAACAGAAAGCAGCATATTTTGCATGATCAAAAAAGTGTTGACAAAATGAATATAGTGTATTATATTGAACACATGAACAGATATTCATATGTTCAGACAACGAGCAGGAGGTAGATATGTACAGCGAAGATAATCTTTACGATCTGGCAGAATTATTCAAGATCTTCGGTGATTCCAGCAGGATCCGCATCCTCTTTTCCCTCTTTGACGGAGAGATGAATGTTTCGGATATTTCGGAGAGCCTGGGCATGACCCAGTCGGCGGTTTCGCATCAGCTTAGGATACTAAAGACTTCCAAGCTGGTAGCAGCCAGGAGAGAAGGAAAGAACATGTTTTATTCCCTGGCGGATGAGCATGTACGGACTATCATCGATCAAGGCCTTGAGCACGTGACTGAGGATGACTGAGAGCAGACAGATTTGAGGAGCCAATACACCGGATCATCCGGTGACAGATAAATATGTAAATCAGAAAGGGAGAGTATTATGAAAAAGAAATTTAAGTGTGAAGTTGATTGTGCTAACTGTGCATCAAAGATGGAAGAGGCCGTAAAAAAACTGGAGGGCGTCAAGGACGCTTCAGTCAATTTTTTGACTCAGAAGTTTATGCTCGAGGCTGAAGATGACAGATTCCAGGAGATACTTGAGCAGGCAGTTGCCACCATGCAGAAGGTGGAGCCCGACTGTGTAATAGAGATCTAAATCGCAGGATCGGCGTGTGGCGCGAGTTTTATAGCAGGAGATAAACATGGATAAAAAGCTGAAAAAAAGATTATACAGAATAATAATTACCCTGGTCGTATTTGTGGTCCTTATGGTACTCATGCACGCGACTACGTTTTCGGACTTGCCTTATCCCCTGCTTGCTGTGATCTTTCTCGTGCCATATCTGTTTATCGGATTTGATGTTCTGAAAAAAGCTGCAAAAAACATCCGTAACGGTCAGATCTTTGATGAGAATTTTCTTATGATGATCGCTACCATAGCGGCTTTTGCCACAGGTGAGTTTTCAGAGGCTCTTGCAGTAATGCTCTTTTACCA
>JAEELH010000207.1 GCA_016288825.1 Lachnospiraceae bacterium
AAGTGACAAAAAGAAGGTTTTGGAAAAAGGAACCATACCGTTTTACAAGTATAATTTTTTGGAGGAATTTTTAAAGGAATTTTCTGAAAAATTCGAAGAAGACAAGCATACTGCTGTTCTTAAGAAATGCAAAATTGAAGATGAGCCGTTTGAGGATCTTAAAGCCGCCATCGACCTCATGAAGTTTAACAAAAATGGCAAGGTTGTGGAAATTCTCGAAACTATAGATGAGCATGAGGAAGGTGAGTTTAAAGAAAAGCTGAAAAGTGAGATAGCGGCCTTGTTTGCAGCGATACGCAAGGATTTTATCGGCGCAAAGGTAGGTGCCAATAACGCAACGATCACTCCGGGAGAAGGACTTGTAAAAAGAAACGTTGCGACTTCAGATCTTGCCGGCCTTTTAGGACTGGATGCTCTCATACCCCACAGTGAGATGGCCACGGTTGAGGTCAACGGTGAAAAAATGTATGGTATTATTATGGAGGACGCCGGTGGGGAGGAGTCTACCGATATTCTTTACCACAACAAGAAAATGGAATATGTCGATAAAAAGGTGGTCTACAGTTCAAACGCCGTAAAAGACTGCTATCATATGCAGTGGCTTGATGTTTTGTGTTGTCAGGTCGACCGCCATGAAGGCAATCGCATGTTTGATATGCAAAAGAGCGAGAAAGACGACGGTGTCTATGAGGTAAAAGGTCTCAAGGGCATTGATAATGACATGTCTTTTGGCAATGTGTCTTTTGAAGAAGTCAGCGTGAAAAAACGTTTCAGAGGTATGTTCGATAACAATGGAATCTGCGTACCGATGAGTGAGGAGCTGGCCACAAAGATCCTGGAAATGGATGCTAATTTTGTCAATTATTGTATGCTTGGCACCCTGAATGAATGGGAAAGGGAGAGTCTCGTTGACAGGCTAAAGGGAGTCCAGATGGCCATCAGGAAGAGAATTGTATACGAGAAAAATCATCCCGGCGTGGACTCTGTTTTCATCAAGGACGGCGAGTGGGACGCTCATGTTGACAAACTCAAAGACAAGATCAAAGGTAACAAAACCTATGCCGATCATCTTTCTAAGGCTACCTACATTATGCCTATGGTGATAAATGGCTGGAAAATGCAGTAAAAAGGCACGCAGTTTTCTGTGGGAGGAAACTTTATGGGCGACAACAATCTATTAGTCAGACCTGAAGAAAATGTCATGCTCAAGGAAGTTCCCAAGTCCCTTGAGGAAAAGATGACCGGTCAGGATCAGATTTATCGTACCGACCGGGATATCATGGAGGCGACTAAGCGGCAGGAATACTACTACATGGAGAGGCATGACCCGGCTCAGACGGCAAAGCTCGCCCATGAGAAAAAGTATGGCCTGAAGGCTATCCGTGATGCAATCAGGAATTTTTTTAAATTCAAAACTAAGGATGTTTTTTCAGAATACGACAAGCTGGCCACCAGTGAAAATGCCGAGGATCGCAAGCTCAAGCTGCACCATTCCCTGGGAACCAGACTGGTTGAAGAGGGACAGAATGTTATGGAGATCGACGTGGGCGGATCGGGGTATTATGCTTTCCGCAAGGCTCACGCAGGTTTTTATGATAAAAAACCAAAGACCGATACAGAGCATTTCAAGGCCACCTTTGGTGCAAAGGTAGACCATGCTTCAAAGGGCGGTATTTTCCAAAAAGTCAAAAAGGTTGGTGCGGCCAGGAAGGAACTGGAGCGTTACAATATCTCAGGTCCTCTTTCGGTAAGGGGCTTGCTGGACGGCGGAGACTTCAGCATCAACAAGATCGCAGGTTATGTTTACGATTTGGGTCAGAGCTATATTACCAGTGTTATGTCGTCCGAGGAGTGGGAGATGAACCCGACGCCCATCACTCTCAATATACAGGGGCACAGCCGTGGCGGAGTAGGTACGACCATCGGTATCAAGAGGATACTGGAGTGGGTAAAAGCCTATAATCCGGTTGCGCTGGATTTTCTAAAGATCAACTATCTGCAGTACGATCCTGTGCCGGGGCCGGATTCCTTTGCGGAGGAGAAACTCAAGGCGGATCTTCGGCCTTTTGCAAAGAATCTCAATGTCACCACTATCACCTCCACATATGTGGATCACGCAGCATTTTTCACCCCTATGCAGGTGAGAGGCCAGCAGAGGATCATCGTTCAGGCAAACAACCACAGCGTGGGACTGGCAGATATGGACATCACGCAAAAGGATGCTGCAGGCAGACAAAAGCTCCACAGGAAGGCGCTGATAGATCCAAAGACCAAGCAGGCATACCGCGGTTCGGGTATGAACGAGCTTCCAAACGCAGTATTTTTACAGGACGCCAATGGCACCCTGGTGCGCATGCGCTCCTACGCACAGGCCCGTGCTATCATAGATGATTCCCGTAACGGTGCTTACCTTCAGGGCGGCAGGGCAGACGTTGTCAAAAAGATGATAAAAGAATGGTTTATTGACAACGAATATGTGGATGAGACCGAGACAGACGAGGAGTACCAGGAAGAAAAGACCCGTGTGGATGAAGTGATGGATCGACTTTTGGATCACAGACGTATCAGAAAAGACAGCGACCTGATGGAAAATGTCAAGACAACTCTGGCTGACGTACGAAGCGCGAGAGCAAATCCGCAAATGGCAGAAAGGGAAAGAAAACAGGTATACAAAGATGCCATTACAGCATGTAAGAATTACATGGAAAAAAGAGATCCTTCCACAAAGGCCGGCAAAGAGAGACTTTCCATGGTATCGGACGTACTTTCACAGCTTAGAGCAGAGATTTTCCGCATTACGAATAAAAAGACATACTAACGGAGTTCATGGATGCTTGTAGAGGTTACTAAAAAGAATGCGGCAAATTTCAAGGCCATTGCGCCTCAGGGAGAATTGTCCCGGATCGTAAATGACGTGAACTATTTCGGCATCGGATACGCAGACGACGCAGACAGCTTTCCTGACGGTATCCTGATATTTCATCCGGAAAAGGAGACGGATGATGCGGGGGAAGTTCACACAGTGCTGGTTATCACCTACTTTTTTGTCAGGGAAAGTGCCAGGGATATGTATGTGGGAACTTATCTTTTTTCAAATCTGGTAGATATGTCGGAGGAAATCGGTGTAGAGGCCATAAGGTGCGATGTTCCCATGGATTTTGAGTACAATCTGCTTTGCAACGTGCTTGAGAACTTTGGTTTTCATTTTGAAGTGACGGAGGTTTTTGAATTTGAGGTTTCTCTCGGCAAGGTTGTAGAGTTAAAGACCTTTAAAAAATCACCGGCTGAGGATGCGGATCTTCTCTGTGATATATCGCCAAAGGATTTCTCACAGGGACTCGGCAGACTGGTTAAGGAAAAAGATATTATAGATTATGGGCTGTCGAGCAATATTGAAGACTATGATACAGAGCTTAGCACGGTCATAATGCAGGGAAAATACATGAAGGGCGTGTTTTTGGTGAAGCAGGGCACGGACGGAAGTATAGAGCCTGTTCTGCTGCGCGCATCTGACAATTCATCCCAGACTTATTACAGACTGATCCACGGAGCGCTGGTATCGGCGCTGGGCAAGTACGGAAAGCGCGGGACCCTCATGATCAGGCTCCACAATGATGCGGGGCTCCGACTTTTGAGCGACGTATTTAAAGACTATACGCCATTTATAGTGCGACGGGGGTATTTTTACATCTAGTCTTTTGGCAGAAAGGACAAATCATGATTTCATTTGAAAGTGATTACATTGCGGGAGCACATCCAGAGGTGATAAAGCGCCTTACGGAGACCAATCTGGAGAGCCTTTCCGGGTACGGATCGGACCACTACTGTGAGAGTGCAAAGGAAAAGATACGCCGGGCTATAGACATGGAGGATGCGGATGTGGAGTTTCTCGTGGGAGGGACCCAGACCAATTCAGTCATCATCTCTACCATGCTTGCGGATTACGAGGGTGTCATAGCTGCAAAGACAGGTCATATAAGCGCCCATGAGGCGGGAGCTATTGAGTATTCCGGTCACAAGGTGCTGGAGCTTCCCGAAAAGGACGGCAAGCTCA
>JAEELH010000208.1 GCA_016288825.1 Lachnospiraceae bacterium
ATCCTTTGCGTTCAGATTTAAGAACAGCACTTTTGTAATGGAGTCCTGTCCCTTCAAAAAAAATCATCTGTTCCTCAAAGGCGTGCAAAATAAAGGATTAATCGGTCACAACTCCTGAAAAAGGGATTGTTGACCAAACACTACTTATCCGACAGTTTTCTTTGAATTAAGCGCAAATCCGGCTATCCCGCCAACACCACCGCCTATGATATGTGCCAGCTGTGATACATCATCCTGAAGAACCAGACCCTCATAAACCTGCTGACCAATATATACTGCAGCTACAAGAATAAAGGTTAAAGGTATCTCACCCTCTTTAAATCCCGCAAATGAAGTAAGCAAGATAAATGCAAACACGACTCCGCTTGCCCCAAGAAGTGCCGTATCCGGAAAGAATACATCCATTATGATCGCTGTAATTATCGCCGTACCGGCCATTACAATTATAAGATTCCTAGAACCATACTTCTCCTCAAGCATCGGACCGATCAAAAGAATGTATGACATGTTCCCAATAAAATGTTCCCACCCGCTATGACCAAAGATATGCCCTATCATCCTTAAATATGTTAGCGGAGATACCAGCGAGGATCGATATGTTGAGAACAAAAGGGCTGTGCTCCCTCCTCCTGTTACAACACTAAAACCTTATTTTTTACGTAATAGATCGACTCCGATAGTGTCTAGTAACGCTTGTGTCTTCTTTTGAATAGCAGACACTTTGCATCCCTGACCATCACCAGTATCGACCCGATAGATGTTCTTTGTCAGCTTCAAGACATCTTCTGCCGAATACTTTTCGTCCAGTTTTGTGTTCCTGAGGGCATTCAGCAAACCATAATAATACAGAAGACTGATATGATTCAGGAACGCCCAGCCTCTGAAATATTCATCCGTATGTGCGTGGGATGCTGACGAGGATACACTGTTCTTCAGATAGTCGAAGCATTGCTCGATATCCCAGCGCTGCTTATAGTTCAGATAGATTTCTTTGGCAGGTATATCAAGGTTGCTGCAGAAAGAGAAGTATCCCATCCGGATCTCCCCGATTACATCCATCGGGACATGTTCCTCTTCACCGTAGTTTTTGTCTGCACGTTCTACATAGTGTCCGACAAGCTCAGCACGTCTTGAATCATCACGGAACGTGTAGATGTAATTACCTTTGTTTCCGCTCGGCCGCTTACGAAACCAGACAGCACGCTTGTTGTAAGGGAACACCCCGTCCCACTTGCTGTCGTCGGTGTTCTGGTAAAACGATTCTTCGACATTGACCGTATTCTCCTGGAGGGGAAGGATGAACTTCATTCCGGCGCTGATCAGGGCAGAGACATTTTTCTTGGAGTAGAAACCTTTATCCGCAACAATGATACAGTCGCTGCATCCGGCAGCATTCACGGTGTCCATGAACGCCGCCTTATCAACGATCGAACCCTGGACTACCCGGTAGAATACCGGACGGTGGGAATCTTTCTCGAATACATACAGGATCCTTGCCTGTGGATTATGCGAATGTTCAGGATTATAGCCTTTGACGGCCAGGGAATCCGCTGACCTTGAAAAGATGGAAGTTCCATCAAACAGCAGCGTTGTCCCGGGAATGACCTGGGAACGCATGAAGGCATCCAGCACATCCTGCATGGATCCGAGCCTTGAGATGAACCTGCGGACAGAGCCTTCTGAAACAGCGATATCACTGCAGATGT
Source organism: Lachnospiraceae bacterium (assembly GCA_016288825.1). Classification (GTDB taxonomy): domain Bacteria; phylum Bacillota; class Clostridia; order Lachnospirales; family Lachnospiraceae; genus Weimeria. Next base: position 1,707 of record JAEELH010000208.1, read on the forward strand.
CACTCATATATGAGTCAAGGAACAGTGGCTGGATCATCTTCGCAGAGGTAACACTGTCAACCAGGCGAAGGAGCGAGATCGTACGGATCTCACGAAAGATATCCGGGAAATGATCCCTGAGTTTATCTCCAAGATCAGGTGAAAGCTGTTGGAGGACCTCATATGCACCATAGTTCTTTACAACGGGAGCAATATCCGGCGTAAGGCGCATTTCCTGCATCAGGCGCAGTCCGTTTGCATTCGGGATGAAACCGTCTGCTTCAGTGATCTTTCCGATGCTTTTACCGGTGACCTTTTGCGGCCTTCCCTTAACGGCATCCCACTTTGAGGATACAAGGTATGTATAATAATGGCCGCTGATACAGCGAATCTCTACTGCACCAAACTGGGTGGGGCGTTTGCTTTTAATTGTTTCTGGAATGCTCATATGAAGTCCTTTCTATTAACGTAACTTACGTAATAATTATACCTCATATGTGTCGCTAAATCAAGAAAAACCGATACCAGATGTAGCAGAAAAAGCGTATTTTCAAGGTTCGTGGCACCACCTATGGAATGTTGGTAACAATTAAGCAGTAAATTTAGCCAGTTTCTATTAACGTAAATTTTGTGGTTTCAGTGTTACAAACCCAAGCAGAGTTGCAACCAGGCAGATTCCCACAAATGAGAGTATTACCGGAGAATTGAACGTTATACGAAATTTTTTAAGTACACTCATCGTTTTTCTTCCTATCTTTCAAAAAAAGACAGCCGCTGCAGTAGCTCATCATTCTTTTCTATCAGGTTAAAGATCTCATCTTCGGATAAAACACCGCGCTTTAAATCTTCCGGAAGCTTTCCTCGCTCATCTGCTTCAAAATCGCCTCTCCACAAGTTGCTGTGGTAATAATCCTCAAGCTTCTTGATGTTCTTTTGGCCGGCCACAAAGGCATCCAGCGATTCCTCTAGCTTTGCAAGACGCCGCTTTGAATCTACAAGGATCTGTTCCATTTCCGATATGCGCTCAATTCTGTCGTTCATATTATCCCCCGTTCCGATTTTTTTCTGCGATTTCTGCCCAAAGCCTCACGCCTTCATAAAGTCGGTCTATGCTCTCATCAAGAATATCAAACCTAAGCTGTCCATTATCAAGACGCGGATAAGTCCGATTTCGGTCTTCACGCTCGACTCCTGCCATAACATATGCTATCTCATCCTCTGACATCTGTGCAAATTCCGCCTTGATATCATCCGCTACTTTTTCGATCTTTCTTTTGTTTTGAAGTATCCGGTTCATCTGTCTGTACAGATCAGTCATCCCATAAAATGACCTTATCGTATCTTCCCCAATTTCTTTCTTAATGATATTCCCCTGAAACCGGCCATAAACTATCACAAAGACAAAAGCAAATACGCACATCCCATGAACCTCCACTCCCATGCGGTGCGATAGCTCCTATGAAAGTGGTATCACGGGGGCTTTCGCCCCTGCAAACTTTTTAGCGGTCGTAACA
>JAEELH010000209.1 GCA_016288825.1 Lachnospiraceae bacterium
TGAGTGTAATCAGATTAGAAAGGATTTATTTATGCCTGAGCAGAGCATTGAATTTCGTTATGATACCCAGCTTTTGCTTGATCTTACTGGCGTTGACGAGGATGATGTGGAGGATATCGCAGATGAGATCCATGATCATATCGTAGATACTTTCCAGGGAGATGAGCTTCTTTGTGTTCCCGGAGATGAGGTCATCAAGCTTCATTATCATACCAATGAGCCCTGGCTTGTACTGGAGTATTGCAGGACTCATGGGGAGATATACGACATTGTCGTCGAAGACATGGATCGTCAGACAAGAGGATTACAGGGCTAATAAGAGGATTTAAAATGGGTACAGATGCAGTAAGAGTTATAGAGATAAAAAAGAGTGTTTATGAGAACAATGACAGGGAGGCAGACAAGCTTCGCGGTGAACTCAAGGAAAAGGGGATTTTTCTTCTGAACCTTATGTCATCACCCGGAGCAGGTAAGACAACCACCCTTTCCAGGACTATAGAGGCTCTCCGAGATAAGTTCCATATCGGAGTTATGGAGGCAGACATTGATTCGGATGTAGATGCCAGGCGTATTTCGGATCTGGGAGCCTGGGCTATCCAGCTTCATACCGGTGGCATGTGCCATCTGGATGCAGGCATGACCAGGCAGGGTCTGGATGAGCTTACCGAGAAGGAGGTTGATCTGGCCATCCTTGAAAATGTCGGTAACCTTGTTTGCCCCGCAGAGTTTGACACCGGAGCCGTTAAAAACGCCATGATCCTATCGGTTCCAGAGGGCGACGACAAGCCTCTTAAGTACCCGCTGATGTTTTCCATCTGCGATGTAGTACTTATCAACAAGACCGACGTTATGCCTTATTTTGATTTTGACCTGGACAAGTGCCGTGAGTACGTGGCAATGCGCAATCCCAATGCAAAAGTCATTCCGATCTGCGCTAAGACAGGCGAAGGCATGGACGAGTGGTTCTCATGGCTTGAAAATGAAGCAAAAGCTTGGAATGCTCGCTAATGGGCCCCATCGCGGGAGCCGTACGGAAAAGGTTATATTTTTAAGATATAAAAGGGAGGAAATACATATGGCAGGAAAGAATCCGAATTATCCGCTGAGACCGGACTGTGCAGACGTCAGCGGCCCCATGAAACCTGCGATCGCAGAACTGGGTAAACTTATTACGGACAGAATTCCAATCAAACTTGGCAAGGCAAAGGTAACCAAGGACGATCCCGAGTACTGGGCAGTCCGCATTCTTTGCTATGATGATGAAAACATAGCCAGGTTCGTTATCGACAATTTTAAAGCTATCAGAAAGCCCAAGACCTTTGAACAGCTCAAGGCATCATCGGGCCTTTCGGATGAGGTGCTTACCGAGATGCTTGACAAGATATCCTATACCGGACTTGTTGAGTACAACTGGGAGAATGAGCGCCATGAGAAGCAGTGGGTACTTCCCATGTTCGTTCCCGGATCAGGCGAGTTCTCCAATATGAACCTGGACCTGATCGACGAGCATCCCGAGCTGGGACTGTTCTTTGAGCATATGACCAGGCTTCCTCTGGAAAAGGTTACCCCCATGGTGCCTCCGGGAGGAGCAGGTATCGGAATGCATGTCATCCCCGTTGAAAAGGAAGTTGACATGTGCAACGAGTCCATCAGCATTGAGCATATTTCTCACTGGCTGGACAAGTATGAGGGTAAGTATGCAGCTTCACCCTGCTCATGCAGACGTAGTCGTATGACCTATGAAGAGGGTTGTGCAGACGATTTCCATGATTGGTGTATCGCTGTGGGCGACATGGCCGATTATGTAGTTGAGACCAACAAGGGCGGCCGTTACATCACCAAGGAGGAGGCACTTGAGATCTTCCGCAAGGGTGAGGAAAACGGATTCGTTCATCAGATAACCAATATCGACGGAGAGAACAAGATCTTTGCCATCTGCAACTGCAATGTCAATGTTTGCTATGCTCTTCGTACATCTCAGCTTTTCAATACACCCAATATGTCTCGTAGTGCATATGTGGCTCATGTTGAAAAAGAGAACTGTGTTGCCTGCGGACGCTGCGTAGAGGTTTGCCCTGCCGGAGCTGTTTCATTGGGACAGAAGCTCTGCAAAAAAGACGGAAGTCAGGTTAAATATCCTAAGCATCTGCTTCCTACAGACAAGCCCTGGAGCGAGGCGGACTGGGATTGGGATTACAGAGATAACAACCGTATCGAGACCCATGAGACAGGTACTGCACCTTGTAAGACAGCCTGCCCGGCTCATATCGCTATCCAGGGATATCTGAAGCTGGCTGCTCAGGGACGTTATACAGATGCTCTTGAACTCATTAAGAAGAATAATCCTCTTCCCGCAGTCTGCGGACATATCTGTAACCGCCGCTGCGAGGATGCTTGTACTAGAGGTACCATCGATCAGGCTATCGCCATCGACGAGGTTAAGAAGTTCATCGCCATGAAGGATCTGGATGCAGATACCAGGTTCATTCCCAAGAAGGTTATCCCCAAGGTTGAGGGTGAGTTCGAGGAGAAGATCGCCATCATCGGTGCAGGTCCTGCGGGACTTTCATGCGCATATTATCTTGCTGAAAAGGGATACAGTCCTACTGTATTCGATCGCAATGAAAAGCCCGGCGGTATGCTGGTTTACGGCATTCCTTCATACAAACTGGAGAAGGACGTTATTGCTGCCGAGATCGATATCATGCGTGAGCTTGGAGTTGAGTTTAAGTGCGGTGTTGAGGTTGGCAAGGATATTACACTTGATGACCTTCGTAAGCAGGGTTACAAGGCCTTCTATATCGCTATCGGCTGCCAGGGCGGCAGGAGCGTAGGAGTTCCCGGTGAGGATGCGGGAGAGATCTACAGTGCGGTAGATTTCCTTCGCGAGGTTAATGCCCGTGAGGCATTTGATATCAAGGGCGATGTTGTAGTTGTCGGCGGTGGTAATGTTGCCATCGATTGCTCCAGAGATGCAGTCAGGGTCGGTGCCGGCAAGGTTTATCAGTATTCGCTGGAGACCAGAGATATTATGCCTGCAGCAGATGAGGAGATCGAAGAGGCTGAGGAAGACGGCGTTATCTTCGGTGGAGGCTGGGGCCCCAAGGAGATCCTCAAGGATTCCGAGGGCAATGTTTCCGGTATCGTATTCAAGAAGTGTACTCAGGTCAAGGATGCTGACGGAAGGTTTAATCCTCAGTATGACGAGAATGATACTGTTACCATCGAGTGCAAGCACGTTGTCCTTGCCGTAGGTCAGTCCATCGTTTGGGGAGATCTTCTTGCAGGTTCCAAGGTTGAACTTGGTAGAGGCAACGGGGCGGTTGCAGATCCCGTTACCTACCAGACAGCGGAGGCAGATATCTTCGTTGGTGGAGATGTATATACAGGACCCAAGTTTGTAATCGATGCTATAGCTGCCGGCAAAGAAGCGGCAACTTCCATCCACAGATTCGTTCAGCCTCATGCTTCACTTACAATCGGACGTAACCGTAATTATTACGTGGAGCTTGACAAGGACGATATCAGTGTGGAACAGTATGATAACAGTTCAAGGCAGATCCCCGGCAAAAAGTCCGGTGGAGATCCGAAGTCATTCCGTGACCAGAAGCTGGTATTTACAGAGGAGCAGGTCAAGACAGAGACGGCTCGTTGCCTTTCATGCGGTGCTTCCATCGTTGATGAGAATCAGTGTATAGGTTGCGGACTTTGCACAACAAGATGCGAGTTTGATGCGATCCATCTTCATAGAGATCACCCCGAGTGCTCTGTGATGAGACGCAGTGAGGACAAGCTCAAGTATGTTCTTCCTCACGGATTGGCACAGGCTATCAAGGTTAAATTCAAGAATAAGACAACACCGGATTACAGGTGATAAGATGCACGAATTAGGAGTAGTTTTTCATATTATCGACCAGGTTGAAGAGGTTGCGGCGGAAAACGATGTCACAAGGATCGATTCCGTAACCCTTCAGCTGGGCGAGGTATCTACGGTTATACCGTCCTATCTTACGGATTGCTGGGACTGGGCCAAGAAGAAGCATGAGCTTTTGCTGGAGGCAAAACTGGTAGTTGAAAAGATAGAAGCCGTTACTTTTTGCGAGGATTGCAAGCAGACGTATCCCACGGTTGAGTACGGCAAGACCTGTCCACACTGCGGTAGCGGCAATACCTACCTGGTGCAGGGCAATGAATTTATGATAAAAGAGATAGAGGCAGTTTAGCCGGGGGCAGATGCTGAGCCAATCAGTGTCTGGCTTGACAGTCAGGGGAGTCATTAATGGACGAGAACAAGTTGGACCTAACTGAATATGTGCTGGAAAACTTTGATGCAGCTCAGAAAAATGAATGGATCAAAGTTTACTACCAGCCTGTTATCCGAACTCTTTCCAGGGAACTCTGCGGTATGGAGGCGCTTGCAAGGTGGGATGATCCTGTTCATGGACTTCTTTCACCGGGAGTTTTTATACCTGTATTGGAAAGTGCAGGAAGGATCCATGAACTGGATATTTTCATGTTGCAGATGATCTGTCGCGACTACAGGGATTATTTCAAAAAGAACAGTTTTTTGATCCCCGTATCCATGAACCTTTCCCGCGCGGATTTTGATAATACTGATATCTTCGCACATATCATAAGGACGGTTGGGGATTATGCCGTTCCCAGAGAGCTGCTTCATCTGGAGATCACAGAGAGCATGCTTGGAAGCAATCAGGAATTCATGGTTGAGCAGATCAAGAGGTTCCATGATGAGGGTTTCCAGGTTTGGATGGATGACTTCGGCAGTGAGTATTCCTCACTGAATTCGCTCAAGGATTACGATTTTGACGAGCTCAAGATCGATATGAGATTCCTGAACAATTTTTCCGTTCGTTCGCAGAAGATCATAGCTGCCGTTGTCAATATGGCAAAGCAGATCGGCATCAAGACTCTGGCAGAGGGTGTGGAGACAGAGGAACAGTTTGAGTTTCTTCGGTCCATAGGTTGCGAAAAGACTCAGGGCTTTTATTTTGGACGTCCTATGCCCAAGGAGCAGCTTTCTGAGCATCTTAAGGAGCACAGTATAGATATCGAGCCCCTTTCCAAACGCAAGTATTACACCCAGATAGGCAAGGTTAATTTCCTTAGCCCCACGCCTTTTGACGCCTTTACGGACAGGAATACATACAGAGATTATATAGAAAATCAGATACCTCTTGCCATCGCTGAGTACGCCAATGACAAGCTTAAGTTTATTTTCCAAAATGACGCTTTCAAGCGTGAACTAAAGTCAATGGGCGTTAAGGGCTCCAGAGAACTGGAAGCTCTGTTTCGCGTTAAGCAGGGAAGCGTCTACGAGAAATTCAAGGCAGTTCTTACTCAGGCCGCTACAAAAAAGAAGGACGTGGGAATAGATTTCGTAAGAGGTGAGGATTATTGTGCAGCGCGGGTTTGCAGACTTGCAAGCTTCCCTCAGGGCATGGCGTTTCTTATCACCACAAGGAACCTTTCCAACAGCGGTATGGGCATGCAGCAGGCCAATATGGATGCCAGCCTCAGATCTATCCTGTCTATTTATAACAGGATAGATTACATAGATGTTAAGACCTGGAAGGCTAGGAATCTGTATCAGAGTTCCAAACTCAGATGGTCAAGGACAGAGGATGATCTGTCAAGTACGGTAGCGGACTTTGCCAAGTCGGAGCTTCATCCGGATGATCGCCACAGATATCTGGATTATATGGATATGTCTACGCTGGCTGATCGTATGCGCAAGGCGCCTGAGGGCCGTCTTTCCAATATCTTCCGTGTCAAAACTGTTAATGGAGAGTATATCTGGACAGAGTTTGACATGGTTTATGAGAGTCTTAACGGCGAGGAAGCGGTGCTTTCCTGTTTGAGACATCTTTCCGAAAGAGAGGTCAATCAGATCGCCAAGCTCATGGGCGGGGGAAGCGTTGGAGAGTCCGGAGAGATATCCGGAGAGATCCTTTGGAGGAACTTTGTTTCCGAGTCCGATATCGCCCTGTTCTGGAAGGATCGTGACAGGCGGTTTTTAGGAGTTAATCAGACTTTCCTGGATTATTACAACATGGAGAGCAGCGAAGAGCTCATCGGCAAAAATGACGAAGAGATGGGCTGGCATGTTGATCCGGATCCCTATAAGAATGCGGAGCGGAGAGTTATAGAATCCGGTGACAAGATCATGAGGTTTCCGGGTAAGTGCATAAAGGGCGGTATTCCAAGAGAGATAGCCTCTACCAAGGTGCCTGTCTATGACGCTAATGGCAAGATCCAGGGCTTGCTTGGATATTTTGTGGATCTTACTCAGCTTAGGGCTACCGGTGCTGAGGCAGAGAGACTTTCCTTTACAGATGATCTTACCGGATTGCTCAATCTCCGTGGCCTTATGGAAAACGCCATGAGGTACATCGAGAGTTACCATATGCGCCGCATTGATTTTGCTGTGTTGTTTATCGATATCAAGAACTTCAAATCCATCAATGAGTTTTACGGACTCAGCTTTGGTGATAAGGTTTTGATAGCTGCAGCGCATATAGTCAGGGACATTATCGGAGTCAAGGGTATAGTGTCTCGCATTGGAAGTGACCATTTTATTTCTCTTGTTCAATACAACAATGAAGAAGAGATTGAAATAATGGAAGATCGGATCAGAGGAGGACTTTCACATCTTCATTATGTGGGAGATGAGGAGATCACTCTGTATGTATCCGTAGGAAGTGGGCTTTTCTCCGAATCGGAAGATATGGAGTTGCTCAGAAAGATGGTACTTGATAGGACAAAATAACAGGAGGTATTAAATGGATGTAGTGTGTCTTGATCTGGAGGGGGTTTTGGTTCCGGAAATATGGATCGCCTTTTCAAAGGAGAGTGGTATTCCGGAGCTTTCTAGGACAACAAGGGATGAACCTGATTATGACAAACTCATGAAGTTCAGACTGGATATACTTGCCAGAGAGGGGATGGGACTTTCGGATATTGAGAAGACTATCTCACGTATAGATCCACTGCCGGGGGCCAGGGATTTTCTTGACAAGCTCAGAACACGCACACAGGTGATCATCATTTCCGACACCTTTACACAATTTGCCAAGCCGCTTATGGAAAAGCTTGGCTGGCCTACACTTTTCTGCAACAGTCTGGTGGTAGGCGAGGATGGCATGATCACAGACTACAAGATGCGTTGTAAGAATTCCAAAAAGACTACAGTAGAGCATCTTCAGGCTATGGGCTTTGATACTATTGCAGCCGGGGACAGCTACAATGATCTGGCTATGATCGAGATCTCCAAGGCAGGCTTTTTGTTCAGGACCACGGATGAGCTTCGCAATGCACATCCTGAGTACCCTGCATTTGAAGAGTATGACGAGTTTTATAAGGCTATTGAGGGCGCTCTGGAGGGTTGACTTTTTCGGAAAAATAGCCGATAATATATACGGGAGTCTCTCCATTTTTTGAGGGATCCGAGGGTGGTAAAAGGACTTACCGCCGCCATTTCATTTTACAAGGAGGTATGTTTATGGGAATGGTCAATGATATCGGAAGAGCCTATGCCTCTCAGAATGCATACGCTAATTCCAAGGCACAGCGCTCAGTTAGGAGCGAGCAGTCTCTCCCCGAGGCGGTTGAGAGCACTGACAAGACCGGTAAGATTACCGGTAAGACTATCGGAGATGTTAAGCTTTCCGATGGAGCAGCTAAGGTTTATGACGAGCTCAAGTCCAAGTATGGAGATATGGAGTTCATCCTTGTTTCTGAAAAGGACAAAAAGCAGGTAGAGGCTAACGCCGCAAAGTATGGCACGGTAGGCAAGACAGTTGTTCTCATCAATGAGGACAAGCTGGAGAAGATGGCAAGCGATGAGTCCTATCGCAAAAAGGTAGAGGGCATCATCACATCTTCCAGAGATCAGATCGCCGCAGCCAAGGAGCAGCTTGCCAATTCACCTATCGGCAGTGGTGTCAAGACTATCGGCATCAAAGTTGGTGAGGATGGCAAGACGTCATTCTTTGCAGACGTTGACAAGAATGCCAAGTCAGCTTCGGATGCTCAGAAGCAGCGCATAGAGAAGAAGCGCGAGGAGAGAGCTAAGGAAGCCAAGGCTGACAAAAAGCGTACAGAAAAAGAAAAATTCCAGGAGCGGATCGAGAAGCGTCGTAGCGAGCGAGAGGATATCGAGACCGTTGAGTCCGAGTCCATGGAAGACCTCATTCGCAAGATAGAAAATGTTTCTTACAGTTCCATGAGCGATTCTGTTATGACAGATGAGGAAAAGGCTCTTGGTGGCAGCATCGATTTCAAGGGATAGTTTATGCAATCAAAGCATCATCCCCTTTTGACCGTCGTCAAGGTTTTGGGGATAATCGTATTAGTTGTTGTGCTCCTTGTGGTGGTTTTGCTTGGAGCACTGACAGTATTTGAGTACAGACCCGCAGATAAGGAGAGCCTGGATATTACAGGCTCTTCTTTAAAGTGTCCGGCATCGGGAGATACCATCACCATCGAGAGCTGGAATGTGGGATATATGGGCCTGGGTGAGAGCGCAGATTTCTTCATGGACGGAGGCAGGTCTGTCCGGGAGCAGACCAGGGACCAGGTAGAGGATAATATCCGGGCAGCAGGAGAGGAGATCTCATCAGGAGCTGATATTGTTTTACTCCAGGAGGTGGATGTTGATTCTGCCAGATCCTACCATATAGATGAGGTTTCCGCGCTTTCGGAGAAAAAGCCCGACAGCTCTGCTGTATTTGCATGTAATTTCAAAGTGCCGTTTATTCCCTATCCGATACCACCTATCGGTAAGGTTTACGGCGGAATACTTACAATATCAGATTACACGATCACCCAAGCGGATAGGTATCAGTTACCTTGTCCTTTCTCATGGCCGGTACGTATCGGCAATCTCAAGAGATGTCTTCTTGTGAGCAGGATTCCGATTTCGGACTCAGATCATGAGCTGGTAGTGGTCAACCTTCATCTTGAGGCTTATGACGACGGAGAGGGCAAGGCCAAGCAGACAGCTATGCTTGCAGAGATCCTTGAGGAGGAGAGAGCTGCCGGTAATTATGTTATAGCAGGTGGAGACTTTAATCAGTATTTCACTAATACCGATATATCTGCTTATCCGGTACATGAGGATAAGTGGCAGCCCGGAGCAGTGGATGTTGATGCCTTTCCGGGTTTTGTCTCAGTTCAGGATCCCACATTTCCTACTTGCAGATCCCTGGATCTTCCTTATGATCCGGAGGATGATGATTTTCAGTTTTATGTGATCGACGGATTTATAGTGTCCGATAATCTTTTAGATATCCAGGTAGAGACCAAGGATCTGGGATTTAAGAATTCAGATCACAATCCGGTCACACTCAGAGTGACTGTTCCGAAAGAGTAATAATTAAGGACATGGAAGCATTTCATATGGACAAAGCGAGGATGGGCAGGATTCTCAGAGATCTGTTTATTATCTTCGTTGGTAGTACTATAGTGGCATTTGCCGTAAAATACATATTCGATCCAGCAGGACTCGTGACCGGAGGCGTCTCGGGTCTTGCTATTGTTGTAAGATATCTTTCTTCCAAACTCCTTCCGTATACCATTCCCTTGTGGCTGACCAATGTGGTACTCAATGTGCCGATCTTTGTTTTTGCCTGGGTCACTGACGGATTTAAGAGTATAATACGAACAGGTGCAGGATTTGTTATAATGACTGTAGAGCTTTATATCTTTCCTGACTATAGTCTGATTCCGGACAACCTGCTTTTGACCAGTGTTTACGGAGGTATCTGTTTCGGTATTGGTACCGGCCTTTTGCTTCGGGCAAGGGCGACAACCGGCGGTACGGATATGTTGGGTAATACTCTCAAAAAGTATTTCAGGCATATTCCCGTTGGAACCCTTATTGAGGTTTTGGACGGATCAGTAGTTGTGCTCGGCGCGTTGGTATTTAATATCGAGCATACCCTTTATGCGATCATTTCGGTTTACGTTATGGCCAGGGTTATAGATCGAGTTGTTGACCGTGGCAAAAAAGCCAAGATCGCCCTTATTATTTCACAAAAGCCGGATGAAATCTCATCTGAGATCCTGACAAGACTTGACAGAGGAGTTACGTCATTGGCCGGCAAGGGCGTTTATTCCGGCCATAACAGGACAGTTCTTGTTTGTGTTTGTTCCAGTCGTGATATTCCGGATGTTAAGGATATCATCAAGCGTTACGATAAAAAGGCCTTTTTCGTTGTGGGCAACGTAAGTGAAGCCATGGGAGAGGGCTTTGTGGAGAACTGGACATGAGGCAGATGGAGTTTAAGATGGAGAGGATGGGGCTCCTTGAAGTGGGAGAGGTGCTTCCGGTCAAGGAGTTTGCGCTTCCCAATTCCTATTATTATGTGCTGGGCAGGGCCTATGCCATGTCGGGCAATTACAGCACTCTCGAGCGGCTTAGTTCCACCGAGGGCAAGGTAGTAGATGTCAAGAACACCGATCGTGGATATTACGTTACTGTAGAGTTTGATGAATGACGGTATAATATGAGATATACACCAATCAGTCAGTTAAAAGGAAATATGATCCTGGGTCAGGAGTTGTATGATGCTACGGGGCGCATGCTCCTTGCAAAGCATACGACTCTTACTGAGGAAAACATTGCCTATATCACATTTCTCGGTATTCCCGGGGTGTATATAGATGACAAGTTTTCCGAGGAAGCCAAGGTTGAGGAGATCATCAGGCCTGAGGTTAAAAAGGCTGCGCTTCGCATGATCTCCGAGGTTTTTATCCAGGCGTCCCAGGATGATACCATAGAGCAGGAAGCGGAAGCTGAGTTTCGTCGCAACATTACAATGATAGTTGAGACGGTCCTTGATAAAAGGGATGTTATGGATTCCCTTATTGCAGTCAAGACCTATGATGATTCCACCTTTTTTCATTCCGCTAATGTGGCAGTTATGGCCGGGATCATTGGAGCCAAGATGCGCCTGTCCAGGATAGAACTGGATGATCTTGTGACTGCCGGGTTTTTGCATGATATCGGCAAGGTATTTATTGATCCGGATATCATCAATGCACCACGTAAGCTTACAGATGAGGAGAGGGTCCAGATGATGGATCATCCCATGCTGGGTTACGACTTCCTTTTGGAGGAGTATAGCTTTTCTAAAGGAGTTCTGGAGGGAGTTTATCAGCATCATGAGTGGTACAACGGAGACGGATATCCCCGTAGACTCAGAGGTGACAGCATAACACTTCTGGCCAGGATACTTAAGGTGGCAGACGTTTATGATGCTATGACAGGTAAGAGGTCATATCACGATCCCTATCTTCCGTCAGACGTTTTAGAGTATATAATGGGCCGAAGCGGTATGGAATTTGATCCCGATGTGGTACAGGTTATGGCTACCGAGATGTGTGTTTATCCCGTGGGATGCGAAGTCGGTCTTTCGGACGGACGCCGTGGTATCATAGTTGAAAACCACAGAGGTTTTATCATGAGACCTACCATCAAGCTGCTGGATACCGATGAGCTGCTTGATCTCGCTAATGACAGAGATGCCTGGAATCTTACCATTACCAGACTTTTGATATAGAGGAGGAGACATGGCTGTTACCAAAAAGCATGTTAAGCAGATCCTTGAGATCATGGATCGCGTGTATGGAACGGATGAGATCTGCTATCTGAATTACGAGACACCTTGGCAGCTGCTTTTTGCAACTATCCTTTCAGCTCAATGCACTGACAACAGAGTCAATCTGGTTACCAAAGATCTTTTTCAAAAATACGCAGATGTAAGTGCATTTGCGTTGGCCAGTGAGGCAGAATTGGAAGAAGACATCAAATCACTGGGCTTTTATCATAACAAGGCGAAAAATCTTATCGCCTGTGCCAAGAGGCTTTTAGAGGAATACGGCGGCGAAGTTCCCTCATCAATAGAGGATCTTACTTCCCTTCCGGGTGTGGGCCGCAAGACAGCCAATGTTGTCCGAGGACACATTTTCAAGGATCCGGCCATTGTAGTGGATACGCATGTAGGCCGGGTTTCCAGACGGCTTGGACTGACAGTCAGCGAAGACCCTACCACTGTAGAGTATGATCTGATGAAACTGGTACCCAAGGATCACTGGATCCTTATCAACATTCAGTTTATCGCCCATGGCAGGTCAACATGTCAGGCCAGATCACCTAAGTGCGATAATTGTCCGGTTTCACATTTATGCACTTTCAGACCCGAGATATAGTACTTGTTTTTTCGCTTTTTTTCTCGTAAAATGGACGTAGTTTTATCCCGTGGCTCATCACGGATATGTATAAGGAGGATGTCATGTCAAACGATAAAGTTTTTGTCATCAAAGAGGGAGTTACTGTTACAGACGAGGTAGTTGCTATCATATCAGGACTTGCAGCTACAGAGATAGACGGAGTTCATTCACTTGCAGGAGATCTTACTGCAGACGAGATCAGTAAGGCCGGCGCAGGCAAGCTTTCCAAGGGCGTTCGGGTCCTTCGAAGCGATGACAGCAGTATCCTTGTGAGACTGGCGGTCAATATCGGTTTCGGATATGAGATACCTACAGTCTGCAGAGGAGTTCAGGAGAGAGTAAAAAGCAGTGTTGAGAACATGACAGGTATTACTGTCAAGGAAGTGGACATCAAAGTAGCTTCCGTAGCACTGACAGAGTAACCGTTTTGCAGGCAGCCTTTTTCAGGTATGCCTGCTTTTTAAGGAAAACAAAGATATCATGACAAGAAGAGAGTATAGAGAACAGGTTTTTAAATATATTTATTCCCAGCAGTTTTTTGATGATGAGGAGACCGATGATCAGGTTGATCTTCTTATGGAGAGCGGGACGACTCAGACTGTTGATGATGAGGACAATGAGATCGCTTTTTCGGAGTCCGATATGGAGGAGATCAGAGCCAAGGTGTCTGAGATCATGACGGCCATTCCAGAGATCGATGAAAAGCTTTCCGCGGCTTCCGAGGGCTGGAAGTTGTCTCGTATGAGCAAGGTGGATCTTGCCATTCTGCGTCTTGCTACCTACGAGCTTTTGTATGATCATCTGCCGGAGGGCGTTGCCATAGGTGAGGCTGTGGAACTGGCCAAAAAGTACGGTACCGATCGCAGCGGATCCTTTGTTAACGGCATCATGGCAAAGCTGGTGTAGTATGGCTCCGCGTCGCAATGTCTATTCGGTCGGCGAAGTAAACAAGTACATAGGCAGGATGTTTGAAGAGGATTATCTTCTGCATCGTATCAGTGTCTCCGGAGAGGTGTCCAATTATAAGGACCACACTTCGGGACATATTTATCTTACGCTCAAGGATGATGGGGGATGTCTTTCTGCGGTTATGTTCAAAAGCAGGAGGGCAAACCTTAAGTTCCCTCTTAAAAACGGTGACAGGATCATAGCTACCGGATGTATTGAGGTATACGAAAAGGCCGGTTCATATCAGCTTTATATCGACACCATTGAGCGGGCCGGCGAGGGAGATATCTATGCCCGTATCGAAGAACTCAAGCGGGAACTTGCCGAGATGGGTATGTTTGACGCCATGTTCAAAAAGCCGATCCCCAGGTTTGCCTCAAAGGTTGGTGTAGTTACTGCTCCTACAGGGGCGGCGGTCCGGGATATCATCCAGATCTCACGGAGGCGCAATCCTTATGTTCAGATCATCCTTTCACCTGCGCAGGTCCAGGGAGAAGGAGCGGAGGAGTCCATCTGTAAAGCCATAGCTCTTCTTGACAGTCAGGGTTGCGATGTGATGATCGTTGGCAGAGGCGGCGGCAGTATAGAAGACCTTATGGCCTTTAATTCAGAGGCTGTAGCCAGAGCCATATTTGAGGCACAGACGCCGGTTATTTCTGCGGTTGGACATGAGACTGATAATACCATAGCGGATCTGGTTGCTGATCTTCGGGCGCCCACACCTTCAGCCGGAGCAGAACTGGCGGTATATGATGTGAGCGCGCTTCTTATGTCTCTTGATGATATGAAAGCATCTCTTAGGGACAGGATGGACAGGAATATCAGGACGGCGAGGACTCAGGCACTTTATCATGAAAAGAGGCTGAGTGCTCTTTCACCGGTCAGAAGAGTGTCCGTTATCAGACAAAAGAGATCGGACCTTCGTGCCAGACTTCAGTTGGCTATGAAGAGAAGTTTGTCCGATTCCAGACAAAGGCTTGCATTGTGTTCGGAGAGGCTGGGTGCTTCTTCGCCTCATAAGAGACTTGAGGCCGGGTTTGCATATGTGAGCAGTGAAGATAACAGACGAATAAGAGATATAGATGATCTGGAGGCAGGAGACGGCATCAGGCTTCGCTTCAAGAGCGGAGAGGCCAAAGCCCGGATCGAGGAGATAATCAGTAATGGCAGACAGTAAAAAGAAAACCAGGTCTCTTGAGGAGACCTTTGACAGGCTCGAAGAGGTGATAGGTTCCATGGAGGACGAGGACATCACCCTTGAAAAGAGTTTTGAATTATATGAGGAGGGAGTACATCTTCTTTCCGATTGCAACGACAAGATAGACGCCATAGAAAAAAAGGTCCTTGAGCTTTCAGGTGACGGAAGTCTGTCAGAGTTTGAAGAGGAGGAGTGATGGAAACCGAAAAGTGGCTTTTGCTAAGAAGGGATCAGGTGGAAGAGATCCTGGAAAAGTACCTTCCTGCGGAGGAGGGTGATGCAGCTACCCTTCTTTCGGCAATGAATTACAGTGTACGTGCAGGCGGAAAAAGACTTCGTCCCATTCTTTTGCTTGAATTATGCAGATTGTACGGGGGAAGTGAGGAGGTTGCATCACCCTTTGCGGCGGCACTGGAGTGCATCCATTCCTATTCTCTGGTCCATGACGATCTTCCGGCTATGGATGATGATATGCTTCGCAGGGGCAAGCCTACGACCCATGCGGTATACGGTGAGGCCATGGGAATACTTGCCGGAGACGGTCTTTTGAATTATGCCTTTGAGATCATTGCGGGGGCTCTTTCGGATATGGATCCCTCCGTTTTGCCCGGCGGTATCAGAGCTTTTTCCATCCTTTCACGCGCAGCAGGCGCCTTCGGAATGATCGGAGGACAGTGTGTGGATATTGAGGCTGAGGGAAAAGAGGAGATCTCTGACGGACTGATAGACAGTATTTACCACAACAAAACAGGAGCGCTTATCGCGTCGGCCATGTCCATGGGAACAGCTCTTGCCATGGCCCATGCGGAGGATATTGACAGGGCAGCCGAGTGCGGATACGCCCTGGGACGGGCTTTTCAAATAAGAGATGACATCCTTGATGTGACCGGAAGTGAGGAAGTATTGGGCAAGCCCATAGGCAGTGATGAGCGCAATCTTAAGCCTACTTATGTGGCTATGCACGGAATTGAAAAGGCTCAGGAGGAAGTACGATTTCAGACTGAATATGCCAAGAGCCTTGTTGATAAGATGCCGGGTGATACAGAGCAGCTGAGAGCGCTCATGGATTACCTTACAGGCAGGGAGATGTGATGATAATTGATAGGATCCATGGACCTAACGATATAAAAAAGCTCTCCCCGGATGAGATACAGATGCTCCCCCGGGAGATCAGGGATTATATGATCCATAATCTTTCGGTTTCAGGCGGGCACGTTGCGTCCAACCTCGGAGTTGTAGAGCTGACTATAGCTCTCCATCTGGTTCTTGATCTGCCTCACGATTCCATTATTTGGGATGTGGGTCATCAGTGTTACACACACAAGATCCTGACGGGTAGGGCGGATAGATTCCAAACCCTCAGGTCTGAGGGTGGACTTTCAGGTTTTCCCGATCCGGATGAGAGTCAGTGCGATCCCTTTGTGACAGGACACGCTTCCAGTGCACTTTCGCTTGGACTAGGTATGTGCAGAGCCCGGGAATTGACCGGTGATGACGGCAAGGTTGTTGCTGTAGTGGGAGACGGTGCTCTGACGGGTGGTCTTGCTTTTGAAGCACTTAATAACGTGGGTGAGCTGGGCCGTAATTTCCTTATTATCCTCAATGACAATAATATGTCCATTTCAGAAAATGTAGGCGGTCTCAGCAAACATCTTTCCACCCTTCGAACAAGCGAGGGATATCTTGGACTTAAGGCCGGAGTGAAAAACTCCTTGGAGAGGCTTCCCGGAGGAGACAGGATCGTTGAGTCCATCCACAGGACAAAAAGCGGTATCAAACAGCTGGTCATTCCGGGGATGGTTTTTGAGAACATGGGCGTAATGTATCAGGGACCTGTTGACGGTCATGATATCGATGCCATGAGAGAGATGTTTACAAGGGCCTTCAGCTTTGACGGACCGGTTATCGTTCATGTTCTTACCGAAAAGGGAAGAGGTTATGAGCCGGCCAGACGTCATCCTGCCAGATTTCACGGGATCGGACCTTTTGATGAGGAGACCGGAGCGGTTGAAAAGCCTAAGGCATCTTCATATACAGATGTTTTTTCCACGGTTATGTCCAAGCTTGGCGAGAGGGAGCCGTCCATGGTAGCCCTTACGGCGGCCATGAAGGACGGTACCGGTCTTGCCCGTTTTGCATCCGAATATCCTGACCGGTTTTTTGATGTGGGGATAGCGGAGGAACACGGCGTAACCTTTGCGGCAGCCCTTGCACAGCAGGGACTGGTTCCGGTGGTTGCCATATATTCAACCTTTCTTCAGAGGGCATATGATGAGATCATGACCGATGTTTGCCTTACAGGCAAGCATGTGGTCTTTGCAGTTGACAGGGCCGGTATTGTTGGCAGAGACGGCAAGACTCACCAGGGGCTTTTTGATATAGCATATCTTTCGGGGATGCCGGGTATGACACTTATGGCTCCCAAGAATAAGTGGGAACTTTCGGATATGCTCAGATTTGCGGTATGCAGTATGGATGCACCGGTTGCCATCAGGTATCCCAGAGGGGAGGCCTGGGACGGATTCCATGAAAAAAGGAGTCCTATCGAGTATGGTAAGGGAGAGATGCTTTTAAGCTCGGATCCGGGATCTCATGGACCCAGAGTGCTTCTTTTTGCTTTGGGGACCATGGTAAAGACGGCATCTGAAATTATAGATCTTATGGCAGATGAGATCCGGGCGGATCTGTTCAATGCCAGATTCGCAGCACCCTTTGACAGGGAGTTTTTGGAAGAGCATGCCGGCGAGTACGATATCGTAGTTACCCTTGAGGAAGGTGCAGCTACCGGTGGTTTAGGCGAGCACGTAGGAGCCTTTTTGTCCGATATCGGATTTAAAGGGCGTTTTGTAAGAATAAATGCAGGCGATGGTTTTGTTACGCACGGAGATCCCGGTTATTTGAAAAAGGAACTGGGACTTGATGCGCAGAGCATAGCTGACGTCTTAAGGAGTCTTTGATGAAAGAGAGACTGGATGTCCTTTTGGTCCAGCGCGGCGAGGTACCTTCCAGAGAGCAGGCCAAGATCCTTATTATGGAGGGTAAGGTCTTCGTAGGGGGCAACAGAGAGGACAAGGCAGGAACAAAAGTTGATACGGATGCGGTTATTGAGGTCAGAGGAGATAAGCTTCCCTATGTAAGCAGGGGCGGACTCAAACTTGAAAAGGCGCTTGATGTTTTTCCTATAGATCTTACGGAGTTGACTTGCATGGATATCGGAGCGTCTACCGGAGGTTTTACGGACTGCATGCTTCAAAACGGAGCAGGCAAAGTGTTTGCCATTGATGTGGGCTACGGTCAGTTCGCTTGGAAACTAAGACAGGATCCCAGAGTTGTCTGCATGGAAAAGACCAATATCCGTTATGTGACGCCGGAGGATATAGGCAGGGAAGTGGATTTTGCTTCCTGTGATGTATCTTTTATTTCTCTAAAACTTGTTCTTCCCGTGGCATTTACTCTTCTTTCTCAGACGGGAGAGATGGTATGCCTGATCAAGCCGCAGTTTGAAGCCGGCAGGGAAAAAGTCGGTAAAAAGGGAGTCGTTCGTGATCCTGAGGTTCACTTTGAGGTGATCAAGTCCGTTTTCGGATTTGCCGGAGAGGCGGGCTTTTATATCAAGGGCTTATCCTATTCACCTGTCAGGGGGCCGGAGGGCAATATCGAGTATCTGATGTATATTTCAAAGACGGTTCCTTCCGATGAGGATGCGGATCAGTGGCAGGACGAAGCCATTCAAGACATAGTGCGGCAGGCACATGAGGCACTGGACTAAAGATGAAGAAGTTTTTTATTATCACCAGAAATCACAGAGACGAGACGCTTGAAGCACTGGTCTCTGATATTAAAAAAGCTATAGTAACAGCCGGAGGCGAGTGCTCGGATGCTTCCCTTCCCAGTATGGGAGAGGATGGTAGCGGAGTATTTGCCAATGGAGAGAGACTGCCGGAGGATCTGGATGCCATCCTTGCTGTGGGGGGCGACGGTACAGTTATCCGGAGTGCAGGCTACGCGGTGCCCGAAAGGGTGCCTGTTTTGGGTGTTCATTTCGGACATCTGGGATATCTTTGTGATTTTAATGAGGAGACTATATTTGAAGCGATCCCCAGACTTTTGGATGAGGATTACGAAACCGAGGAGAGGATGATGCTTTCCGGTAAGCTTATTGCCGCAGATGGCAGTGCGGTTACAGGACGTATCAGAGCTCTCAATGATATAGTCATCACCGCACGTAACGGACTTTCTGTTGTCCGCATCGTTGTTTCGGTAGGAGGAGAGAGGCTTTATGCTTTTAACGGGGATGGAATGATCTTTGCCACACCTACAGGCTCGACAGCTTACAATATGGCTGCCAACGGGCCTATAGTAGATCCCAAGACCCGTCTTATCCTCATGACGCCTCTAAATCCACACACCCTCTCTACCAGAAGTATTGTTTTGGATCCTTCCGATGATATAGAACTCATCCTTGAGCAGAGAGCACCGGGAGTCAAAGAGGAGGCCATTGTCAGCTTCGACGGAACACAGAGTTTTATGCTCCATCCGGGTGACAAGCTGTCCGTGCGCGCCTCCACCAAGACCACCCTACTCCTCCGCCTCACCAGGATGAACTTCTTGGAGAGGATCCGAGAAAAAATGAAAAACTAAGGTTACTATCCGGGACTGCTCGAACATTTGCGTTCCGCAGGCTTGCGTGCCAGCTTGCTGAGCATAGGAAGCCTGTGGGTTGCAAATTGTCGAGCAGGGCCGATAGGCTGCCAAAAACTCATGACTGGAGTGCCGCGTAGCGGCAGTAGAGTCTCGTGCGTGAAGCCATGCCAGCTCGCTGAGCATGGCAAGTGCACGTAGCGGACTCCAGGAATGTGTTTTGGCAGTCCCGGATAGTAAGGAATTATCCGGGCTGCTTTTTTGAGTGGCTGTGGATAATGACGAAAAAGGAGGCAAGATTGCTAAAAACACTACATGTTAAGAATCTGGCTCTTATAGAAGAAGAGGAGATCGAATTCTCCGAAGGACTCAATATCATGACAGGTGAAACGGGAGCCGGCAAGTCCATCATCCTTGGAGCCCTGTCACTTGCACTTGGAGGCAAGTCCGAAAAAGGACTTCTCAGAGGAGATGAAGATGCTCTGGTAGAAGCAGTCTTTTCTGTTAATGACAGGGAGGTGGCCACTCTCAGAGAATTCGATATTGAACCTTACGACGGAGAAGTGATCTTTTCCAGAAGGATAACCAGCAAGCGATCGGTAGCACGGATCAATGGAGAGACGGTTCCGGCACCCATATTATCAAAAGCCAGTGCATCTCTTATAGACATATACGGACAGAATGAACATGAATTCCTTCGAAAGTCATCCATGCAGCTGGCGCTTATTGATGCCTATGGAAAGGACGAACTCGGCAGTCTGATTTCGGACATAGAAAGTACTTATTCAGAATATCGGGATAAAAAAAGGGAACTCCAGGAAACAGACACGGCAGAGAGTGACAGAGAAAGAGAACTTTCGCTTTTGCGTCATGAGATCGCACAGATAGAATCTGCAGCCCTGGTACCGGGTGAGGATGAAAAACTTGAAGCCGATTATTCCAAAGCTAAGAACTCACAGCGGATCAGAGAATCCCTTGCAGAGGCAGAGGCAGTACTTTCGGATGACGGAGGTGCATCGGATGCGGCGGGAAGAGCAGCAGCAGCTCTTTCGCACGCGGCGGCATTTGACGATAATCTGTCAGGAGCGGCTGATTCCCTTGCCGATGCGGAAGCCATCATATCGGATGTAGTTAGACAGATAAGGGATTACACCAGAGACAACCTGTTTGATGAGGAAAGCTTTGTGCATATGACAGAAAGGCTCGACCTCATCAATGACCTTAAAAACAAATACGGAAGATGCCGGGATACATCCATCCTTCCCGGGAGTATAGAAGCCGTTATGTCATCACTTTCCGAGAGGCAGGAGAGAGTGGCAAGACTAGAGGATCATGACAGATATCTTGAGGAACTGCGCAGAAGTCTCGAAGAGAGCAGGCAAAAGCTTGATGATCTGTGTGTCCGGGCAACATCTATCAGAAAGGAAAGGGCAAAGGCCCTTTGTACTGAAGTCAGGGATGCCCTTATGGATCTTAATTTCCTGGATGTCAGTTTTGAAGCAGAATTTAAGGAGACCGATTTCGGACCCGATGGACGTGACGAAGTAACTTTTCTTATTTCTACCAATCCCGGGGCACCGCTTCTTCCGCTTTCAAGCGTAGCTTCGGGCGGAGAGTTGTCGCGTATCATGTTGGCCATCAAGACAGTTCTTGCGTCTCGTGAGGGAACGGAGTGTATGATCTTTGACGAGATCGATGCGGGTATCAGTGGCCGCACGGCCTCAGCGGTAGCCAGGAGGCTTCGCAGTGTTGCAGCGGAACATCAGGTGATCTGCATAACCCATCTGCCGCAGATTGCAGCAGCGGGAGAACGTCACTTCTTGATTGAAAAAGCAGCTTCTGGAGGAAGTACTGTATCGACCATCAGACCCCTTGATGATGAGCAGCAGATAAGAGAGCTCGCTCGTCTGGTTGGCGGTGACGAACTCACAGAAGAAGCCCTAGCGAATGCTCGTTCTTTAAAGTATCCGCGGAGCTAAGTAGTACAATAGATATAAAAGGAGAACTAATATGTCAATAAGTAGCAGTATCAAAAAACTTGTAGAGTACGGTATATCAAGCGGTTTGTTACCGGAGTGTGAGCGCATCTACGCGATTAATCAACTTCTTGAGATCATGCAGGAATCAGAGTATGTGGATGAGGATATATCCGGTGAGAAGTCGGATCTCGAGTCCATTCTTACGGAGCTTCTTGATGAGGCTGTTTCGCGAGGGCTTTTTGAGGACGGTCCCACCGCCCGCGACCTCTTTGATACCCGTCTCATGAATGCCATGACACCTCGTCCGGCTCAGGTTCAGGCGGAGTTTAAGGAGGCATATGCAAAGTCTCCCCAGGATGCAACCGACTACTTCTATAAGCTTTCCAAGGCAAGCAATTACATCAGAAGCCAGAGGGTTGCCCGCGATATGAAGTGGACAGTTGATACTGATTACGGCAAGCTTGACATAACTATCAATCTTTCCAAGCCGGAGAAGGATCCTAAGGCTATAGCTGCTGCTAAAAATGCAAAGCAGTCTGCTTATCCCAAGTGCCAGCTATGTGTTGAAAATGAGGGATACGCAGGACGCATGGATCATCCCGCTAGACAGAATCACAGGATCATTCCCATAACTATCAACGACAGTGCATGGGGATTCCAGTATTCACCCTATGTTTATTACAATGAGCATTGTATAGTTTTCAATGGTGAGCATACTCCCATGAAGATCGAGAAGGCGACTTTCGTTAAGCTCTTCGATTTTATCGAGCAGTTCCCTCATTACTTCCTTGGCTCCAATGCGGATCTTCCAATTGTAGGCGGTTCCATTCTTTCACATGATCATTTCCAGGGCGGCAGATATGAGTTTGCAATGGAAAGAGCATCCGTGATCGAAAACTTCACAGTGCCCGGATACGAGGATGTTTCCTGTGGTATCGTTAAGTGGCCTTTATCTGTTATCAGACTTAATGGACCTGACAGGAACAGGATAATCGATCTTGCGGATCATATCCTCGGTAAGTGGAGAGGCTATACCGATGAGGCTGCATTTATCTTTGCAGAAACAGACGGAGAGCCTCACAATACCATCACTCCCATTGCCAGAAAAAGAGGAGACAATTTCGAACTGGATCTTGCTCTTCGTAACAATATTACTACTGAGGAGCATCCTCTGGGTGTTTACCATCCTCATGACAAGCTTCATCATATCAAAAAGGAAAATATCGGACTTATTGAGGTTATGGGTCTGGCAGTTCTTCCTGCAAGACTCAAGGGTGAGCTGGGAAGATTGTCCGAGTTCATACTTGAGGGCAAGGATATAAGAGGAGATGAGGAACTGGCAAAGCATGCGGATTGGGTAGATGAGATCAAGGCTGCATACAGTGATATCAATGCTTCCAATATCAATGAGATTCTTCAGCAGGAAGTGGGCAAGGTATTTTGTCAGGTACTGGAGGATGCCGGAGTTTACAAGTTGGATGATGAAGGTATCGCTTCCTTTAAGAGGTTCATTTCAACATTATAGAAATTAATGTACTTACAATTATACTTGCTTTTAATACTGTAAAGTATTATCATTTATAAGTTGGAATTTTTTAAAGGAGGGAGTTTTAAAATGTTATTCCAAATTACTAATCTTTGGCAGATCCTTGGCTGGTGCCTCGTATTTGCCGGACTGATCATCATGAATGAGATCGGTCGTCGTACAAAGGCCGGCGGAATGCTTATCTTTGTCATCATCCCTACAGTGCTTACGGTTTACTTTATCCTTGCACATCTGGGAATGTTCGGCGGTTCCGCTAACCCTACAGTTGCTTATATGGATGGCTGGTTCCACTACTTCAAGCTTTATGCAGCAGACATCGGATGTGTCGGCTTCATGATGATCAAGTATAAGTGGGGCATCGGTAAAGAAAAGTGGTTCGCATGGTTCCCTTGGTTTATCGTTGCAGCTAACATCATGATCGCCAATGTTTCCGATATGGAGTCAGCTCTTGCAGCTTGGCAGATCTCAGGCAACCTTTCAGGTGCATGGTGGGCATCCAACGAGGGCGTATTCATCTACGGCGGATGGTGGAATGTTGTCAATGCTATTGCAGGTATGATCAATATCTTCTGCATGACAGGCTGCATCCATCTTTACACATCCAATGACAAGAACAAGTCAGATATGCTTTGGCCCGACATGACTGTATGGTTCATCGTAGCATATGATGTATGGAACTTTGAGTATACTTACCTTAATCTTCCTACTCATACATGGTACTGCGGTGTTGCACTTCTTCTTGCACCTACCTTTGCAAATGCTCTTTGGAACAAGGGAGCATGGATCCAGAACCGTGCCAACACTCTGGCAATCTGGTGTATGTGGGCTCAGGTTGTACCGCTCTTCCAGCTGTCCGGAAGATTTGCAGCAGTTCTTCCTTCCGTATACGGTGGAGCTGCAGAGGCAGGCGTTACAACTATGGATCTTTATTCCAAGGCTATCGCTCTTTACAATGCAGGACAGGGCAAGACTGCAGCAGCAGGAGAGGCTATCTCAGCAATGGGTATCACAGCTGATCCCCGCATGCAGGGCTTCGTAGCTATGATGGCATTCGGTGCCAACGTTCTTTGCATCGCTGTTATCATCAAGCGTGCGATCGCTATGGGCAAGAATCCTTATTCCAACGAAGTATTCAAGGGAACAAAGGACTTCGAAGAGGCTATGGCAAGAGCAGAGTAGTCTTATAGAAACGCTGGTTTAAGCAGAGTTTCTCTATAATGAAAAGGAAATTGCCCCTGACTGCGTTGTCGTCAATCGACGTAGCTACTGCTACGCCTCATTGTCGGGACAGAAATGTCAGACAATTTGACGTTCGTCCCAAAAACTTGACGTTTATCCCAGATGGGTTGAAATTTGCAGATCATTTAGTACAATGTCTTATGGTTTTTGAAGCTTTTTATAAAAGGACTTGGCATGGTACATGAGATGATCAAGAATTTGACGCAGGACGCAGGACATAGGACGCAGGACGCATTAATTGCGTTTTGTTTGGGTTCAAATTTAATAGAGATACGGGATAACCACCATATATACAGCTAATAGTCTGTATGCATGGTGGTTTTCTTTGTGCGCATTCGCGCGATATGGATATGTAATTCCGGGCACGGGAAGCGCAGCGAGTAGGAGTGGAAAAATGGCTACGCTGTAATCAGCGTTTTCCCTTGAATATAGATGTCCGGGGGCTTGGGGTATGGCACGCCGGAGTATGGAACAGGGTAACAAAGGAGGAGAAAGTAAATGAAAAGGAAACATGTTGTAAAAGGCTTGTTGTCGGTGGCTCTGACGCTGGCTATGGTTCTGGGTGAAATCCCGGTTACCGCTCTTGCAACCGAATCGGGTGGATCGGAAGCAGAGCCACGGATAGTGACAGATGCACCGGAGGATCAGGTAGAAGAGGCAAATGAGACAGGAGGGATACCTTCTGATACAGATGATGTATCGTCTCCGGCATTTGACCAGTCTGCAGTTGTGGACGGTGTCAGGATCACGGTTACTGCAAGTGCAGGTGTATTCCCGGAGGGAGCAGCACTTTATGCATCCAGACCCGTGGGAAGTGACGAGGCAGCAGCTGAAAAAGCAGTAGAAGATGTGAGAAGTGCCGGTAAAACTGTGGCGGCTTCCTACACCTTTGATATCAAGGTGCTGGACAAGGACGGCAATGAGATTCAGCCGGCTGATTCCGCAAGTGTAAAGGTTTCATTTACTCTTGATGATGTGGCAGATTCGAACCTGTCTACAGACATTTATCATATCAGGGAAAAAGAGATTTCAAACATATTTATGCCAAAGAGCGCAGAGGCCCAGGCTCTTTCTGTCAGCGAATCCGGTTCCACCGCTACAGCGGAGACCGACGGATTCTCTCTCTATACCGTTGAATTCATATATACAGATAAGCAGTATGTCCTCCCCGGAGATTCCGAGGTGGCTTTAGCAGATATCATGGAAGCCGTGGGTCTTTCCGGCGAAGTGTCCGCAGTGTCAGTAAGCGATGGCACTCTCTTTTCCGTGGCAAAGAATGAGGATGGCCAGTGGATCGTCACGGCACACAAGGCATTCAGCACCGAGGAGTGGATGAAGGTCACCATCAGTGATGTGGAGTATCAGATCACGGTGACGGATGATCAGCTTCCTGCGGCAAAGATCGGTGAGACTACGTACGGGACTATTCCTGAAGCGATCACTGCAGCACAAAGCGGCAATACAATTATTCTGCTTCGCGATGAGAATATCTCCGCACCGCTTGAGTTTCCGTCCGGTAAGGCTTTAACCCTCGACCTGAACGGTCACACCATCGACCGTGGGCTTACAAATGCAAGTGCTAAGAACGATGGTAACGTAATTATTGTTAATGGTACATTGACCCTCAAGGATTCAGGAACCGATGGAACGATTGAAGGCGGTAATGCCACAGATGAAGGCGGCGGAGTGTACGTAAAAGGAGGAGGCAATTTCACCATGCAGGGTGGTAGCATCACCGGCTGCAGCGCAATTCTAGGCGGTGGAGTGCACGTTAAAAGTGAAGGCAATTTCACCATGCAGGGCGGTACTATCACCCACTGCAGCGCGGAACAAGGCGGTGGAGTGTGCGTTGGAAGAGGCAATTTCATCATGCAGGGTGGTAGCATCACCGGTTGCATTTTGGCTAGCTCTAGCGGTAAAGGTGGTGGCGTATGTATTATGGACGAAGGTACATTTTATGTCAGCGACGCCCCTGTTATCAATAGCAATAATCAAAGCAGCAATAATAATGTCTTTCTGAATACAGAAAAGATTGAAATCATCGGTGCATTGTCACACAGCGCACAGATCTATGTTAATGCGGGTAGCGGAACGACTGTTGCAACAGCAGGAAACGATTATATACTTCAGGCCTCCGATGCAGCGGCATTCCACAGCGATAGTGATGAAAATCTTGCAGGTGTATTGGATCAATCTGGCGAAAATGTAGTAATCGGTTCGGCTTGGAGTTCGCTTCAAGGCATGTTAAATACCGGAGGTACAGTCACCTTGAATCGTGACTACACAGCAGCCGAAAGCGATACTGCTCTGCAGATTCCATCCGGCAAGACCGTCACCCTCGACCTGAACGGCCACACCATTGATCGTGGGTTTAGCATCAACGATGAAGGCGTGGAAAATGGTAATGTCATCACGGTTAATGGTAATCTGACTCTTAAGGATTCGGGCTCCAATGGAACAATCACCGGAGGAAATCTTTTTAATGGTAACGATAGTAATGGCGGCGGAGTGATTGTCAACGGTACATTTACCATGGAGGGTGGTAAGATTACCGGATGTGTATCGGCGCAGAGCGGTGGCGGTGTATATGTTGCGGGAAACGGCACATTTACCATGAAGGGCGGCGCTATCACTGACTGCTTTGCAGTATCTGACGGTGGGGGAGTTTATTCAGAAGGCACTTTCAATGTCAGCGGCGCGCCGGTTATCAAGGATAACGATACTCAATATAATGAAAGAAAAGGCGTTGATCTTGCAAATGATAAAAAAATCGGAATCATCGGCGCACTGAGAAACGGAGCAGAAATCTGGGTCATTACAAATGAGAATGATACCTTCGCCGCGGGACTCGGTTATGATATCACGGAAGCCGATGCAGCATACTTCCATAGCGATGCGGGAAACAACTACGTTGCGGTGCTGAACAATGAGGGAATAAAGTTTGCACAGGTATATACAATAAATATTGATGAACCTATCGGAAATGGAAGTGTTACAGCTTCACCAACCACAGCCGTAGAGGGCGCAACTGTCACTCTGACGGTGACTCCCGGTGAAGGAAATGTGCTTGATACGCTGACAGTAACGGATAGCGGTGATAATTCTGTCTCTATCAGCGGAACAGGCAATACGCGTACCTTTACCATGCCTGCCGATAATGTGACGGTGGATGCCTTATTTGTAGATGCTGTTGCACAGGTTGGCGATGTCAAGTACACCACCGTGCAGAGAGCCATCAATGCAGCACCTGCAAACGGTACGGTTACCCTGCTTTCTGATGTGAATATCAATACATCCCTGACTATTGCAAGTGGCAAAACCGTAACCCTCGACCTGAACGACCACACCATCGACCGTGGACTCGCAGGCGGGACCGCTGCGTCCAACGGCTACGTTATCAAGGTTCAAGGCGATCTGACGCTCACGGACGGCAGCACGGCAAAGAACGGCAAGATCACCGGCGGTAATGATGCAAACGGTTTAGGCGGTGGAGTGTATGTCGACGGCGGCACATTTACAATGCAGGGCGGCACGATCATCGGAAATCAAAGCTCTACCGGAGGCGGTGTATATGTAGCCGGAGCGGGCATATTTAACATGAGTGGAGGAAGTATTATTGGAAATAATGCATCGGGTCACGGAGGTGGCGCGACCATCAGCGAAGGCTGCACGTTTACTGTTAGTGGCTGCCCCGATATCAGCGGCAACTGGACCGAAGGCACATGGGATGGGGATGCGAAAAAATATGTCATAGACAGTAACAACTATAGGAGCGTAGAGGACGACGTTCAGCTCGGGTCCATAAGCACTTATATTACTGTCACCGGTGCACTGACAAGTGGAGCTAATATATATGTTACTGTTTCTAACCCCAGAGTTGTGGCACAGAAGGCAAGTCCGCGAACAACAGGTCTTAGCGAGACTGAATTTGGTTACTTCCACAGCGATGTTTCAGACTATACGCCTGTATTGTCATCAGACGGAAAGGTTGTATTCAAGGCGCAGGCGGAGATTGTTGCTTCGCCGCAAGGGAGGGATGATAGTTTTATCTATGATGGCCTTGGTCATGGCGTGTTTTTCCCGGCGGATGCAAATGGTGGTACAGTTAAATATGCTGTCAGTCATAATTGTTCTGCGGCTCCTGCAACTTCGGATTATAGTGAAGATATTCCTGGGGTAAAGGACGTAGGGGATTATTATCTCTGGTACTATGTGGAAGGCAATGATTACTATATTGGTACAACTCCAGAGTATTACGAGTTTCCTGTCACCATACAACCGCGTCCTATTACTGTCACAGGCATTATAGCAGAGGAAAAAACTTACGACGGCACAACTGAGGCGACGCTTGATACATCCGGTGCTACTCTTTCCGGAAAATGCGATGGTGATGACTTAACCGTCAGCGCTACGGGTACCTTTGACAATAAAAATGCAGGCGATGATAAGACTGTAACCATAAGTAATCTAACTCTTGACGGCGAAGATGCCGATAACTATGTACTTGCAACAACCGGCAATCAGACAACGACTACAGCAAGTATTAGCCCGAAGCAGATTACGATCACTGGCATTACAGCTTCTGATAAGGAATATGACGGCAAAACGACCGCCACACTGGATACAACAAACGCGACTATAAGCGGTCTGGTGAGCGGTGATAGCGTTGAATACACCGTAACGGGAACCTTCGAGAATGCAACGAAGGGCAATAATAAGACAGTAACTCTTTCGGGTTGGACACTTTCGGGCACTGACGCCGTTAATTACGTGGTTGACGAAACAGGAAGCCAGCAGAGTACGACTGCAAGTATCACCGGTACACAGGTATATATCACCGGTCTTTCCGCAGAAAACAAAGTGTATGACGGGACTACCGCAGCAGGAATAACAGGTACGGCGGTTCTTAAAAAAGTAAACGGTAATGCGGAGGTTAGCGGTTTAACATTCAGTGATATCACGGCATCATTTGCAGACAAGAATATCGGGGAAGGAAAGACGGTATCCATTACCGGTGTAACTCTCGATGATATTGATAATTATGCGATAAATCTGGAAAGAACAAATCAAGAGCTTAATCTCACTGCTAACATCACGGCTAAGCCGGTTACCATAACCGGTCTTTCGGCAGCCGACAAGACCTATGACACAACCACAACTGCGACTGTAATGGGTACAGCCGTGATCAGTGGAAAGATAACAGGTGATAGCCTGAGTGTATCATTAGGATCTGCGGCTTTTGCAGATGAAAATGTGGGCTCAGGAAAGAGCGTCACCTTTACAGGCTACAGCCTCACAGGAGATGATGCGGGTAACTACTCGCTTTCCGCTCAGCCCGCAAGCGTGACGGCAAATATTACCAAGGCTACACCGACGGTTACGGCGCCGGCCGCAAAGACGGATCTTGTTTATTCCGGAAGCGGACAGGCGCTTGTTACGGCAGGTAGGGTTCCGAGCGGATGCGAAATGGAATATGCTTTGACAGAAAGTACGGTGACAACAGCACCGGATAGCGGCTGGTCGACGTCAACTCCTGAAGGAACTGATGCCGGAAGCTATAAGGTTTGGTATAAAGTAAGCGGCGGAGACAATTATAATGATGTTTCTGCAGCGTCAGTTGCGGTTAGCATCGCTAAGGCGGATCAAGTTGCTCCTTCTCTGACAGGTCCGTTTGTCATAACATCTGGAAATACGACAGCTGTGATCACCGGAGCAGATGTGACTATGGAATATAGCACGGATAGTACGAACTGGATTGCCTGCAGTGAATCTCTTAGTCTTGGAAAGGGTACTTACTATATAAGGAAGAAAGCAGACGCTAACCATAATGTCGGATCCGTGGCAACAATTATTGTAAGTAGGGAAGGCGAGCATACCCTTACTGTAACAGGCGGTACCGGTTCCGGAAGTTTTGTACAGGGTGAAGCTGTAACTATCGTCGCAACAGTTCCTGAAGGTGAGAGATTTACAAGATGGACAGCAAACGGAATAACTCTGACAGATGGTGAAGTGGCCGCAGCAAATCTGTCAATCACTATGCCTGATGGGAATGTGACATTGGAGGCAGGTTTTGAGGATCTTACGCTAGAGTTCATCTCCCTGAACAAGACTTCTGCAAGCCTCACAGTGGGAGGACAGGAAAACCTTTCGGTGACCTATTCTCCTGCAGCTGTAAAAAACACATATAAAGTAGTTACATGGACAAGCAGCAATGAAAGCGTTGCCACCGTGGATAATGATGGTAAAGTGACAGCCAGATCCGCAGGTCAAGCAATAATCACTGCAACAGCAGCCAATGGAACACCTGAAGATACCGGTGATGATAAGACGGCAACCTGCAATGTGACTGTGAGCGCAGCAGCATCATCAGGCGGCGGAAATGTATCCGGTGGAGGCGCTGGAGGCGCTGGTGGCGGCGGAGCAGCAGGTGGCTCAGGAAGTACAGATAAGCCTGCGGACACAGATAAGCCGTCCGAGACAGATAAGCCTGCAGACACAGACAAGCCTTCCGATACAGACAAGCCTGCAGATACAACCAGACCCGCATCAGACGTCGATGTGGCAAAGGATCCTTCAGAGGGTAAGACTCCTGCAGGAAAGGAAGAAACTTCCACTGTTACGGCAGCAGATGGCTCCACTACAGAGACAAGTAAGGTTACAAATACCGACGGATCTACCACAGAAAAGGAAAAGGTAACTTCTACAGATGGTATGATTTCGGACAAAACTACAGTTACGGAAAAAGATGGAACCGTAAAGACTCAGGAGACCATCGAGAGCAAGGACGGCTCCAAGGTAGAGACAGCATCCGAGGTTAAGCCCAACGGTGACTTTGAGACAAAGACAGTCACAACTGATAAGGACGGCAAGACCAAGGAAGTAGTAGAGACCAAGTCTACAGACGAGGCAGGTATCGTAACAGAGACCAAGGATACAATAAAGGCAAATGGCACCTCTACAGAGCAGACCGTAGTAACCCAGCCCGGCGGAGACTACAAGTCAGAAACCGTACAAAAGGACGCCTCAGGCGAGGTTACAAAGACTGTTACTGAGACTAAGTCCACTAATGAGAAGACCGGGAACGTAACTCTTCAGACCGAGACAGTCAAAGCCAGCGGAGCGTCCGAGTCGTCCAAGGTTGTTTCTGATTCCAAGGGCAATCTGACCAAGGCATCAGTTACAGAGACCTCGTCAAGCGGCAAGACTACAACTGTAGATCTCAAGACCGACAAGAATGGCAACGTGGTAGTCAAGAATATTGATTCCACAAAGCCTACTGTGACCATCCCTGAAAAGGTAGTGGATGCAGACGGCAATACTCACGAGGTAAACGCCATCACAGCCAAGGCACTCAGCGGTGAGTCCAAGGTCAAGACCCTGGTAGTCAAAAAGAACGTGGAGGTCTTTGAAAAGGACGCTCTCAAAAACTCAGGCGTCAAGACCTTAAAGCTTGATAAGGTTCCTAAGTTCGAGAAGAATTCCCTTAAGACCGGCACCAAGCTTACCATAACTGTTCACACCAAAGCTCAGGCCAAGGCAGTAGAAAAACAGCTGAAAAAGGCCGGCGCTCCAAATGCAAAGGTAAAAATAGCAAAATGAGTCAACATCACCTGTTTAAATTGACTCATTGATCAAGGCGGAAGTCGAATATCGGCTTCCGCTTTGCCGTATTTGTCATCTGATCGTGAGTTTTGTTATGGATAAAAACAGTCGTTTATCCTATAATAAGGACTATGTTGAAAACCATAGCAAAATAAAAACCATATGTATATCAGATATTTCGGTTCCTCTGACTGGGGTTGGAACGGAGGTAACTTCTAAATAACAGGAAAAAACTTGTTGCAAAATCTCTTGTCGGATATAATATGAACGAATTTAAAGAAACGCTTTGATCGGCAGTAAGCTGTCGATTCTTTCAGGTTCAAATAAGGAGTAGTATGTTTTCGGACACAGATACTGTAAAACTCATAGAGGATGATCCCGGATCACCCTGTGTTGAAGCCATAGATCAGACAAAGCTTCCCAGTGAGCTTACTTTGGTCAGATTATATGAGACGGGAGCTATAGTTGATGCCATCAAAAGACTGGTGGTCAGGGGAGCACCTGCAATAGGGGTATGTGCGGCTCTGGGTTTATATGTAGTAGCCAGACGTGGATATACTGAGGGGACATACCGGGATCACATGTTGCAGGATGCGGGCAGCGAGTCCGAGGTTTTACTTGGATTTGTCAGAAAGCAGGGATTGATCATATCCGAAAGCAGACCCACAGCGGTCAATCTTTCCTGGGCGATAGACAGGATGCTGGGTGTTGCGGCGAGGTTGTATGAGGATGGCTGCAGTGCATCGCGGATTTTGGATGGTATGCATGATGAGGCTGTAACTATTTATCATGAGGATATCGATGTATGCAGGAGGATAGGCGAGTACGGAGTCGGACTTATCAGGGATGGCTTCGGGATCCTTACTCATTGCAATGCGGGACGCCTTGCCACAGTCAGATACGGGACAGCTACAGCGCCTATGTATCTGGCAGCTGAGCGAGGGATGGATATCAGGGTTTACTGTGATGAGACAAGACCCCTTTTGCAGGGGGCCAGGCTGACAGCTTATGAGCTGTCTGCGGCAGGCATAGATACGACTCTTCTATGTGATAATATGAGCGCATCCCTTATGAAGACCGGTACTGTTGATGCCATATTTGTGGGCTGTGACCGGGTGGCTGCAAACGGAGATGTTGCCAACAAGATCGGTACCAGTGCACTGGCTGTTCTGGCAGGTAGATACGGGGTGCCTTTTTATGTATGTGCTCCCACCTCTACCATTGATCTTTGTACTCCCACGGGAGAAGATATCGTCATCGAGCAGAGGGACGGATCAGAGGTCACCGGGCTTTGGTATGAAAAGCCTATGGCACCGGAGGGGATAGGAGTTTACAATCCGGCCTTCGATGTCACCGACCATAGTGATATTACAGCGATTATCACTGAAAACGGAGTTATAAAGCCGGGAGACTTGAATAAACTGAATTATGAAGATATATGAGTTTTTGGCCCCCTGTCATTTTGGCCTGGAGGCCGTATTAAAAAGAGAAATAGAAGATATTGGTTATGACGTTCACCAGGTCAGTGACGGTCATGTATGCTTCAAGGCGGATCCGGAGGGGATGGCTGTAGCCAACCTGCGGCTTCGCTGCCCGGAGAGGATCCTTTTGGTAGTGGGACGTTTTCATGCGACTACTTTTGAGGAGTACTTTGATGGGATGAAGTCACTGCCTTGGGAAGAATTTCTTACCAAAGACTGCGGATTTGATATCGTCAAGGCTACGTCCAAAAAGAGCGCGCTTTTCTCCGCCAGGGATCTTCAGGCTATGGGGAAAAAGGCAATAGTCAGCAGGCTCTCGGGATTGTATGGGATAGACAGACTGCCGGAGACCGGTGCCTATGTTCCCATCAGGGTCTTTTCATTCAAGGATGAGTTCACGGTATCTTTGGATACTACCGGCGTTCCACTTCACAAGAGAGGCTATCGTAAAAAGGTATCCGGGGCGCCAATCGCTGAGACTCTGGCAGCGTCCATCATCAACCTTTCACCCTGGAAGTCAGATCGCGTACTCATGGATCCTTTTTGCGGAAGCGGTACAATTCTTATTGAGGCGGCACAGATGGCTGCACAAATAGCTCCCGGGGCATACAGGAGTTTTGCATGTGAGAGTTGGGAGCACCTCTTGGCTAAGAGGGATTTTGATGATATAAGACAAGAGTGCAGAGATGAAGAGGACAGAAGCGTAAGGCCGGTCCTTTACGGATATGATGTTGATCCCGATATGATAGCGATCGCCAGAACAAATGCCAAAAGAGCAGGGGTGGCATCCATGATCCGTTTTGAGGTCAGGGATGTGGCGGATATGAGAGCGGATGAGAGCTTTGGTTTTATCATCACCAATCCACCCTACGGTGAAAGACTATCGGAAAAGAAAGAACTGGAGGGACTTTATTCTGCTCTTGGAAGAGGATATGATAGTCTGGATTCATGGTCCATGTACGTTATCACTTCTTACGAGGATGCAGTCAAGATGATAGGCAGAAAAGCTGATAAAAACAGAAAGATATACAATGGTATGATCAAGTCATACCTGTATCAGTTTATGGGTCCGAGGTATGAAAAGGCACGCAGGTAGATTTTTCTTCTTAACTATAATCCTTATATTGTTTATCTTCGTCAATGTTACAAGTCTTGCTGATGATTATGCAAGGGTTGAGGACTTTCGCGGAGGCCGGCTGGAGGATGATGTTTTTCTTCCGATGATCGCCGCATGGATCAATGCTGACGGCAGTCTGACTGTGACAGTAGACGGCACCCGTTACAATCGCGGAAGTCAAATTCCGTACTTGTCGGATGATATGCAGGTGATGGTGCCTCTTTCTTTTGTCAGAGAGGTCTTTTCCTGTAGTGCAACTGTTCATGACGGTGAGATAAGACTGAAAAGGGGAAAGCAGAAGGCTGTTTTTCCGCTTTTTCAGGCAAAGGGTGAGTACGAAGCGGCGCTTCCTCTGGATGATATCTGCGAGGAGTTTGGCGCAAGTTATAGTTGGGATCCCGATACTGCGGCTGCCCAGGTGGACACTACCCTTTTAGAGGCTCCAGAACTTCCGGCACGCTTTGATCTTAGAAAAGAGGGACGCATGACGCCGGTCATTGATCAGGGAACGGACGAGACATGTTGGGCGTACGCTGCCGCAGAGGCTGTTATGTCCTCAGGACTTCCTCAGCACAAGAGGAATGTGAGTCCTGAGTCCATAGTTAAAAAGACCGGGATCTCCTACGGTGATGAGTCGGGCGGAGACTATGTTATGGCTCTCTCCTACTTCCTGTCATGGCAGGGAGCCGAGGATTTTCATATCCAGGAGGCCAGATTTTTTAACAAAGGAGATAGCGACAGGATCAAGACGGCCGTTATGCAAAACGGAGGTGTCACATCTTCTCTTTATATTCAGATCTCCGACTCCGGTGGAGCTACGGGATACTATAATCCCAATACCTTCGGTTACAGATACGGTGGTTATATGGGTCCGAATCACGACATAGTGATAATCGGATGGGATGACAATTATCCGGCATCAAGCTTCTATGGCGGAGCAGCGGGGGACGGTGCCTACATCTGTCAGAACAGCTGGGGGAGTGATTTCGGAGAAGACGGCGTTTTTTATGTTTCATACTATGACGTCAACATAGAAAAACAAAGTGTTTCATATTCTTTGGCAGAGGGCTCGGACAACTACGATATCATACACCAGAGTGACAGGTACGGATGGCTGGGGCAGGCAGGTTACAACAGATCTTCATGTTTTGGAGCAGCTATTTACCAGGCTAAGGCAGATGAGAAACTTCGGGCAGCAGGTTTTTATGCAACAGGAGAGGGAACATCATATGAGATATATGTGGTTCCGGAGTTTACGGATACGTCTTCTCTTGCCGGTAGGATAAGCGTGGCTTCAGGAACGCTTCGGGATGCAGGGTATTACACCATACCCTTTGACAAGGATGTATTTATTTCCGCCGGCACGGTTTTTTCTGTGGTTATTTACGTCAGTACACCGGATGCCCAGGAACCTCTTGCCATTGAGTACGCTTCCGGACGTATAGCGGATCCTTCGGCAATTGATATAAGTGACGGTAAAGGCTATTTTTCAAGAGACGGTCTTTCCTGGCACAGTATAGAAAAAAAGACGGGAGGCAATCTCTGCCTCAAGGTATATGCAGATGAATAAGGAAAAAGACACTGCAGGAATGATATATACCCTGGTGTTTACCATCCTTATCGCCCTCCTTGCCGTAGGAGGGATCGGGCTTATGCTTTTTCTTCCGGAGAAGCAGCTGACTGTAGCCCGGACAAAACCCTATTCGGTAAGGGATGAGATCAAGGAGGGGGATACCAGGTTTTCTATCAAGCTTCCACCTCAGGTCCGTCAGAAAAATATCAGTGTTTCCGAACTTGAGGATCAACCCTACAGAGGTTTTGAGGTCAGGATCAACGGATTTTTGGAAACAGATCTTCTGGAGCATCCCCTAAGCGGCAGTCTGGATGCTATTGAAGATGTTTTATATTCCAGGGTGGGGAGAGAGTCGATATTTACCATTACCACCGAGGATATGCGGGAGATCTCCTATGAGGTCAATGACGGAAGATTGGATATCCTGCTGAGGACTCCGGCAGAGATCTACGATCATATAATCGTGATAGATGCCGGTCATGGAGGATCAGATACGGGATATGTATCCGGAGAGGATAAGGAAAAAGACATTACTTTGGAGATAGTTGAGAAACTAAGACCTTTGTTTGATGGGGATGAGGATATCAAGGTGTTTTACACCAGACTATCCGATGAGGATATTCCCGATACCGCCAGAGTGGGATTTGCCAATGAGATGGGAGCGGATCTCTTTTTGACCATTCACCTGAGTTCCACTGCCAGTGGCAGGACCTCCATGATAGGCGGAGTTTCCGCATATTATAAAACAGGGGACAAGGATTCCGAAAGATTCGCAAAGAAATGCCTTAAGCAGATCCTTGGAGCGACAGAGGCTTTGGACAAGGGTTTAAAGAGCGGGGATGACGATCTTCTGGTCAGACTTTCGGAGGTGCCGGCAGCAAAAGTGGAGTGCGGGTTCATTACCAATGAGGACGAACTTACAAGTCTGAAATCGGACGAGTATCAGGATGCCATTGCCCACGCACTGTATGATGCCATCAAAGAATCACTTAAGAAATAAAGGAGCAGGTTTTGAAAAGGATCATTTTTGCAACAGGAAATAAAAACAAACTCAGAGAACTTCGTGAGATACTTCCGGACTTTGCCGGAGAAGTTATCACCATGAAGGAGGCTGGTTTTACCGGAGATATAGACGAAAACGGAAAAACATTTTCGGAAAATGCCATGATCAAGGCTTCATCCATCGCGGCTCAGTTTCCGGAGGATATAGTCATTGCTGATGACTCAGGCCTTTGCATCGATGCTCTCGGTGGGGAGCCGGGGGTATATTCAGCCAGATATCTGGGAGAGGATACGCCTTACGAAAAGAAAAACTCTATAATCCTGGAGAGGCTTTCGGATGTTCCTTTTGAAAAAAGGACTGCAAGGTTCGTGTGCGCGGTTGCGGTTTGTCTGCCCGGTGGAGAGGATTTTACGGTAGAGGGAACCATAGAGGGACATATCCACGATCGTATTGAGGGAGAGGGCGGCTTCGGCTATGATCCCATCTTCTATGTTCAGGATGCTCATATGACTACCGCACAGATGACACCGGATGAGAAAAATGCCATTTCTCACAGAGGCAAGGCTATGAGAGCCATGGCAGAAAGGCTGGAAGCATATCTATGAGACTTCTGGTTATAAGTGATACTCACGGTATCCACACCCATGTCGGGGATGTGATAAAGCGGGTTCAGCCGGACCTGATGTATCATCTGGGAGACGCCCAGGGTATGGAAGATGAACTGATAGCTTTGGCGGGATGTCCCTGCGAGTGTGTTCGGGGCAACTGCGATTGGGGCTCGTCTCTTCCGGCTTACGTTGTGACAACACTTGGCAGTCACCGGGTTTTTATAACACATGGCCATATGTATGATGTGAAGTTTTCCATGTGGACACTGGTGAATGCGGCCAAAGAAAAGGATTGCGATGTAGCCATGTACGGCCATACCCATTACCCGGCTCTTTTGGAAAAGGACGGGGTGACTATTTTAAATCCCGGGAGCATTTCCCTGCCGAGGCAGCCGGGTCGGGAACCCAGCTTTGCGGTATGCGATGTAGACAACGAGGGAGAGTTACATTTTAATATCAATTACTTGAAGGGGGCAGATTATGCGTTTTAAAACAGATCATCTCATTTACGGAGGAGATTACAATCCTGAGCAGTGGGAAGACAGGGAGGATATTCTGGAGGAGGATATCCGCCTTATGAAGGAGGCACACATCAACGAGGTGACTCTGGGAGTTTTCTCATGGGCCAGGGAAGAGCCGACCGAGGGAGAGTATGACCTTTCATGGCTGAGGCGCCGTGTGGATCTGTTATATGAAAACGGGATCGAGACCATCCTGGCTACTCCTTCCGGTGCCAGACCCAGGTGGCTGGCTGAAAAGTATCCTGAGGTGCTTCGGGTGGATGAGACCAGACACAGGAACCTTTTTGGCAGGAGACATAACCATTGTTATACATCTCCCGTCTACAGAGAAAAGGTATGGGAGATAGACCACAAGCTGGCAGAGGAGTTCCGTCATCATCCCGGCATCAAGGCATGGCATATTTCCAATGAGTTTGGAGGAGATTGTCACTGTCCTCTGTGCCAAAAGGATTTCAGGAACTATCTCTGGGAGAAATATGACGGGGATATCGATAATCTCAATCATGCATGGTGGAACACCTTCTGGAGTCACACCTACGACAGCTTTGAGCAGATAGAGAGCCCTTCACCCAGGGGAGAGAACAGTGTTAATGCACTGGACCTGGAGTGGAAAAGGTTTGTATCACATCAGACTACGGACTTTATGAAGCATGAGATCGCAGCCCTTCGTGACGGCGGTGCCATGCAGCCGGTTACCACCAATTTCATGTACGATTTTGACGGACTGGATTATGAGGAGCTGGCAAAGCATCTGGATGTTATCTCCTGGGATTCTTATCCCTTCTGGTACGGCAAGGAAGACATTATCTCCGCCAGTGAGCATGCTTTTTATCATGACGTGATGCGTTCTTTGAAGAAGAAACCTTTCCTCCTTATGGAGAGTTCAACTACATCTACTAACTGGATGCCTGTTTCCAGACTGAGACGTCCGGGTATCCTGGAGAACGCATCACTTTCCGCTGTAGCTCACGGGTCCGATTCCGTACAATACTTCCAGATCAGAGCAGGAAGAGGCGGAGAGGAAAAGCTTCACGGTGCGGTGATCTCACATTACGGCGGCACTGATACCAGGATATTTGGTGAGACACGCAGAGTAGGTGAGATCCTGGAGGGCCTGAGTGAGGTTGCGGGAAGCCTTTGCGATGCCAAGTGCGCCATTATCTATGATACCCAGAACAGATGGGCTTTGGAGGATTCCTACGGTCCCAGAAATACCGGAATGGGCTATCATGATCTGGCCAGGAAATGCTACAGAGGCGTAAAGGCAGCAGGCCTTGATACGGATATTTTTTCACAGGATCAGGATTTCAGCGGCTACAAGCTTATCATTGTTCCCATGCTTTATATGTTCAGAGGTGACTTTGCAGAGCGGGTTGAGAAGTTTGTTAAAAAGGGCGGTATCCTGGTGATGACATACTGGAGCGGAGTTGTGGATGAGACTGATCTTACCTATCTGGGTGGAACGCCTCACGGGCTAACGGATGTGCTGGGACTTCGCTTCGAAGAGATCGACTCCCTTCCGGACGCGGAGTACAATCATATAAGTCCGGTATCGGACAACTCCCTGGGACTTACCGGAAGCTACTTTGCGGATAAGCTTTGTGAACTCATCAAACCCAATGGAGCATCGACGCTCATGACCTATGATGAGGATTGGTATGCCGGATATCCTGCAGTCCTTGAGCACGAGTACGGCAAGGGAAGAGCATACTATGTATGCGCAGATATGGAGGAGGAGTTCTACAGAGAATTCATCCCTGCCATTGCAAAAAGACATCGTATCAAGCCGCTTATAGCCGACGTTCCCTATTATGTTGATGTTGCAAGTCGTGTAAACGACAGCTGCAGATATATCTTTATTCAGAATTACGGCGTGTTGGAGGAAAAGGTAAAACT
This sequence comes from Lachnospiraceae bacterium, assembly GCA_016288825.1. Classification (GTDB taxonomy): domain Bacteria; phylum Bacillota; class Clostridia; order Lachnospirales; family Lachnospiraceae; genus Weimeria. The sequence goes on from JAEELH010000209.1 coordinate 39,605, forward strand.
TCCGGCAGGCTGTGAGGTACTGCTGGGATCAGCGGACGGAGTCCTTCCGCCTGCTTCAACGACTATCGTGAGGGTAGACTTATAATGAAATATGATCTTGACAGATTGATAGACAGAAAAGAATTTGGATCTCTTAAGTGGGATGTGGCCGAGGGCGAGCTACCTATGTGGGTTGCGGATATGGATTTTGCATCTCCGCCGGCAGTGGTAGAGGAAATCTCCAGACTTGCAGCTCACGGAGTGTACGGCTACGCTGCTGAGGGTGACTGGACCTCGCCTTATATCTCCTGGTGGCGGGATCGTCACGGGGAGACCATAAGACCTGAGGAGCTGGTCTTTTCGACAGGGGTGATCCCCGTGCTTTCCTCTGCGGTCCGAACATTTTCAAGACCTGCCGAAAAGGTTCTCATCATGACTCCGGTTTACAATATTTTTTACAACTGTATCCGTAACAGCGGACGCAGGATCGAGGAGAGTGAGCTGGTCTATGAGGGCGGAAGCTATCACATAGATTTTGATGATCTTGAAAAAAAGCTTTCGGATCCATATACGTCCATGATGTTTTTGTGTAACCCCGCCAATCCTACCGGTAACATATGGAGCAGGGAAGAGTTGTCCAAAATAGGACATCTTGCCAAGAAGCATTCAGTGATCGTGATCTCGGATGAGATACACTGTGATGTTACAGATCCGGGATATGAGTATGTTCCCTTTCTGTCATGCGGACCTGAGGCCGAGGAAGTTGGTATCAGTGCCATATCTCCGGCCAAGGCTTTTAATCTCGGAGGGATCCAGACGGCAGCCTGCTACAGCCACAATGAGAACCTGAGGTGGAGGATCTGGAGGCAGCTAAATACCGACGAGTGCGGTGAGGGCAATGTATTCGCCTATGCGGCAGCCCGGGCGGCATTTACCGGTGGCGGTGAGTGGCTGGATGAAGTAAGAGAGTACATATATCAGAATAAATTACTTTTCAAAGAAAAGCTTGAGAGTGCGCTTCCGGACATTCATGTGGTATGCGGTCATGCCACTTATCTGGCGTGGGTGGATGTAGCAGCTTATATGGGTGATGACATACCGGATAGCGGTGTAATGCAGCATAAACTCAGGCAGGAAACAGGGCTTTTCGTATCCAAAGGGGGGATATACGGTGGTGACGGAGAGCATTTCCTGAGGGTCAACCTGGCAACTCCGCGGGCCAGAGTTGAGGACGGCATTTCGAGATTGATATCATTTTTCAGTAAAAGGGGGCGTCAATAAGACGTCTCCTTTGCATTATAAGAATTTTTGTGATAAAATAGTGGGACGTGTGTGTCAAAAATAACAATTAGGAGAGAGGTTTTTAAGATGGCCGAGTTATACGACAAGGTTAACAGTGATCTGAACTTTGTGGAAAGAGAAAAATCCGTTGAAAAGTTCTGGAAGGATCATGACATTTTCAAAAAGAGTATGGAGCAGCGTAAGGAGGGCGAGACTTACACATTCTACGACGGTCCCCCCACTGCCAATGGTAAGCCCCATATCGGACATGTTCTTACCAGAGTTATCAAGGATATGATCCCCCGATACCGTACTATGAAGGGATATTATGTTCCTCGTAAGGCAGGTTGGGATACCCATGGTCTTCCCGTTGAGCTGGAGGTAGAGAAGCTCATCGGTATCGATGGCAAGGATCAGATCGAAGCCTACGGTATAGAGCCTTTTATCAAAAAGTGTAAGGAATCCGTATGGAAGTACAAGGGTATGTGGGAGGATTTCTCCGGTACCGTTGGATTCTGGGCGGATATGGATGATCCTTACGTTACATATGAGGATGACTTTATTGAGAGTGAGTGGTGGGCCCTCAAGGAGATCTGGGATAAGAAACTCCTTTACAAGGGATTCAAGGTAGTTCCTTACTGCCCCCGTTGCGGAACACCTCTTTCAGCACAGGAGGTTGCTCAGGGATATAAGACAGTCAAGGAGCGTTCTGCAGTTGTCAGATTCAAGGTCGTAGGAGAGGATGCCTACTTCCTGGCATGGACAACCACACCCTGGACTCTTCCTTCCAACGTAGCACTCTGCGTTAACCCGCATGAGACTTATGTCAAGGCTAAGGCTATTGACGGTTATACATATTATATGGCAGAAGCCCTTTGCGAGTCCGTTCTCGGACAACTCACAGAGGATGCTGACAAGACTTCCGCTTACGAGATCCTTGAGACATACAAGGGAACAGATCTCGAGCGCAAGGAGTATGAGCCTCTGTATGAGTGTGCTGCACAGGCAGCAGACAAGCTTCACAAAAAGGCGTTTTATGTAGTATGTGACGAGTACGTTACCATGACAGACGGTACCGGAATCGTTCATATCGCTCCCGCCTTCGGTGAGGACGATGCTCAGGTAGGCCGCAAGTATGACCTCCCTCTGGTACAGATGGTTGATGAGAAGGGCTGCATGAAGGAGGAGACTCCTTTTGCAGGAATGAGATGTAAGCCTACTGAGTCCGAGATCGGACACGGTGCTGTCAGCGCAGACCCCGAGGTTATCAAGGAACTTTCTTCCAGAAAGCTTCTTTTCGACGCACCAAAGTTCGAGCATGATTATCCTCATTGCTGGAGATGTGATACTCCCCTTCTTTACTTTGCAAGGGAGTCCTGGTTCATCAAGATGACAGCAGTCAAGGATGAGCTCATTGCTAATAACAACACAGTTAACTGGATCCCCGAGTCCATCGGTAAGGGACGTTTCGGTGACTGGCTGGAGAATATCCAGGATTGGGGTATTTCAAGAAACAGATACTGGGGTACACCTCTCAATATCTGGGAGTGCCCGGACTGCGGAGAGCAGATGTCCATCGGTTCCCGCAAGGAGCTGGCTGAAAAGAGCGGCAATCCCGACAATGAGAAGCTGGAGCTTCACAGACCTTATATTGATGGTGTCAGGATCCCCTGCCCTAAGTGCGGCGGATCCATGGAGAGAGTACCGGAGGTTATTGACTGCTGGTTTGATTCCGGAGCCATGCCTTTTGCTCAGCACCATTATCCTTTTGAAAACGAGGATCTGTTTAAGCAGCAGTTCCCGGCAGCATTTATCTCCGAGGCTGTGGATCAGACAAGAGGCTGGTTCTATTCACTGATGGCAGAGAGTACGCTGCTTTTCAACAAGGCACCATATGAGAACGTTATCGTTCTCGGACACGTTCAGGATAAGAACGGACAGAAGATGTCCAAGTCCAAGGGCAATGCTGTGGATCCTTTTGATGCACTTGAGAAGTACGGAGCTGATGCGATCCGCTGGTATTTCTACATCAATTCAGCACCCTGGCTTCCCAACAGATTCCACGGTGAGGCGGTTCAGGAGGGACAGCGCAAGTTCCTTTCCACACTTTGGAATACCTATGCATTCTTTGTTTTATATGCAAACATCGACGGCTTTGATGCTACAAAGTACGAGCTTAATTACGATAATCTTTGCGTAATGGACAGATGGATACTTTCCAGACTGATGACTACGGTCAAGGCTGTGGATGAAAACCTGTTCAATTATCGCATTCCCGAGGCTGCCAGAGCACTGGATTCCTTTGCAGAGGAACTTTCCAACTGGTATGTACGTCGTAGCCGCGAGAGATTCTGGGCTAAGGGCATGGAGCAGGACAAGATCGATGCTTACATGACCCTTTACACAACCCTTGTTACCATTGCCAAGGCTTCTGCTCCTATGGTTCCCTTCATGGCTGAGCAGATCTATCGCAATCTTGTTTGCACCATCGACAGCAGTGCACCTGAGAGCGTTCATCTTTGCGACTTCCCGGAGATCCGCACCGAGTGGATCGACAGCAGTCTTGAGGAGAACATGGACGAGGTACTCAAGGTCGTTGTTTACGGACGTGCGGCACGTAACGCCTGCGGTATCAAGAACCGTCAGCCCATCGGACGGATGTTTATTAAGGCTCCTCATGAACTTTCAGAAGCAGATCTGGATATCATAAGGGACGAGCTCAATGTTAAGACCGCAGAGTTTGCATCGGATGTATCCATGTACACGACCTACATCTTTAAGCCTCAGCTTAAGACAGTAGGACCCAAGTACGGTAAGTTCCTCAAGGGCATCCAGCAGGCACTTTCAGAACTTGACGGTAATGCGGCTTACGGAGCGCTCAAGTCCGAAGGCGTACTTACACTTCCCGATGTGGATGCTTCCATCCGCCTTGCGGAAGAGGATCTTCTTATAACTCAGGTCAGTGCAGAAGGATTTGCATGCGACGGAGATAATGATGTCACTGTTGTACTCGATACCAATCTTTCTCCCGAGCTTATCGAGGAGGGTTTTGTAAGAGAGTTGATCAGCAAGATCCAGACCATGCGTAAAGAAGCAGGCTTCGAGGTTATGGACAGGATCGTTGTGGGATATACAGGAAGCGAGAATATCGCAGGTATCTTTACACGCAATGATGAGCTTATCAGAGGTGAGGTTCTGGCAGATGCTATTTCTTCATCGGATGATGCCGGTGATTATAAGAAAGACTGGAATATCAATGGTGAGTCAGTAACTCTTTCAGTAAAAAAACAGTAGATATCAACCTGTGTTTATAGAGGAGGATCAGATGAAACTGGACAGCAGACTGGAAAAGGAAACATTTAAGGAACAGGTAAAAAAGAATGTCAAGCGTCTTTTCCGTAAGGATTTCAAGGAGGCTTCAGACAAGGAGATCTATCAGGCGGTTGCTCTTGCAGCTAAGGATGTTGTGATAGATCAGTGGATGGCTACCCAGGACGCCATGGAACAGCAGGACCCCAAGACAGTTTATTACATGTCAATGGAGTTCCTCATCGGAAGACTTTTAGGAAACAACCTTATCAGCCTTTGTGCTTACGATGAGATAAGAGAAGCCCTTGATGAACTTGGATTTGATATCAATGTCATCGAGGATCAGGAGCCGGATCCCGCACTTGGTAACGGTGGTCTCGGTCGTCTTGCAGCTTGCTTTTTGGAGTCTCTTTCAAGTCTTGGTTATGCAGCATATGGCTGTGGTATCCGTTATCGTTACGGTATGTTCCGTCAGAAGATCGAGGACGGTTATCAGAGAGAAGTTCCGGATGATTGGTTGCATGACAGCTATCCTTTCGAACTTAAGCGCAGTGAGTATTCCTACGAGGTTAAGTTCGGCGGATATGTTCGCAGCGAGAATCTTCCCGACGGACGTATCCAGTTCATCCATGAGGGCTACAATTCCGTAATCGCGGTTGCTTATGATATGCCTGTTGTGGGATACAACAACAGCGTTGTCAATTCTCTTATAATCTGGGATGCTGAGCCTAAGCAGGTATTTTCACTTGAGTCCTTTGATAAGGGTGACTATGCCAAGGCGGTTGAGGATGAGAACCTTGCACGTTCACTTGTAGAGGTACTTTACCCCAACGATAACCATATCTCAGGTAAGGAACTTCGTCTTAAGCAGCAGTATTTCTTTGTATCTGCTTCACTTCAGAGAGCGATCCAGAGATATAAGAAGAATCATGATGATATCCATAGGATGCCTGAAAAAGTCGTTTTCCAGATGAACGATACACATCCTACCCTTACTGTTGCAGAGCTGATGCGTATCCTTATGGATGAGGAAGGTCTCGGCTGGGATGAGGCATGGGATATCACAACTCACTGTGTTGCATACACCAACCATACCATTATGGCAGAGGCACTTGAGAAGTGGCCCATTGAGATCTTCTCAAGACTTCTTCCCCGTGTTTACAATATCATCGAGGAGATCAACCGCAGATTCTGTCTTGCCATCGAGACAAAGTTTGCTCATGATTCCGCACGTATCGCAAGAATGGCTATCATCTATGATGGTCAGGTACGCATGGCACATCTTGCGATCTGCGCCGGTTTCTCAGTCAATGGTGTTGCAAGACTTCATACAGAGATCCTGAAGAACGAGTCTCTTCATGATTTCTATGAGATGTATCCCAACAAGTTCAATAACAAGACCAATGGTATTACCCAGAGGCGTTTCCTGCTCCATGCCAATCCTCTTCTTGCAAAGTGGGTTACGGACAGGATCGGAGATGGCTGGATCACAGACCTTTCACAGATGAAAAAACTTGCTCTTTTTGCAGATGATGAAAAGGCTCAGCAGGAATTCAGAAATATCAAGTACAAGAACAAGGTTCGCCTTGCAAAGTACATCCAAGAGCATAACGGCATAACCGTAGACCCCAACTCCATTTTTGATGTACAGGTTAAGCGTCTTCATGAGTACAAGAGACAGCTGCTTAACATTCTCCACGTAATGTATCTTTACAACAAGATCAAGGAGAATCCCGATCTCAAGATCACTCCCCGTACATTTATCTTCGGAGCTAAGGCAGCTGCCGGATATCGTATTGCAAAGCTTACAATTAAACTTATCAACAATGTAGCTGCTGTTATCAATAACGATCGCAGTATCAACGGCAAGCTTAAGGTTGTATTTATTGAGGATTACCGCGTAAGTAACGCTGAGTGGATCTTTGCTGCCAGTGATGTTTCAGAGCAGATCTCTACTGCCAGCAAGGAGGCATCAGGTACAGGCTGCATGAAGTTTATGCTTAACGGTGCTCTTACGATCGGTACCATGGACGGAGCCAATGTTGAGATGGCTGAGGAGATGGGCGAGGAGAACATGTTCATCTTCGGTATGAGTGCACAGGAAGTTATCCAGCACGAGCATGACAGAGATTACAATCCCATGGACATCTTCAACAGCAATCAGGAGATCCGCAAGGTTCTTATGCAGCTGGTCAACGGCTATTACAGTCCTAACGATCCTGAGATGTTCAGAGATATTTACAATTCTCTTCTTAACACAGAGTGCACACAGTATGCTGATACTTACTTTATCCTTAAGGACTTTGATTCATATGCTAAGGCTCAGGAAGAAGTTGAGAAGGCATACGAGGACGAGGCCGGATGGACAAAGAAGGCTATCCTCAATGTGGCTAACGTTGGTAAGTTCTCATCAGATCGTACGATCCAGGAGTATGTTAATGACATCTGGCATCTCGATAAGATGACTATCGAGTGATGCCAAGTAGGAGGTTTTATGCCCGATAACACCAATCATGACAATGATGGAGAATACGAGGAGATCTGTTACGTTTGCCGGAGACCCGAAAGCGTAGCAGGACACCTCATCAGGATACCCGGAAATATCTGTATCTGTTCCGACTGCATGCAGAAGACCTTTGATACTATGGGAGCCTTTGGTTTTGGCGGAATGCCGGGCTATCCCATGGGTGGAGATTCCGTGCCTCAGCCACCTGCGCAGAGTACGGAATCAGACAAAGCTGCTGAGTCGGGGGATGCTGACAAGGCATCCGCGTCTAAGGATCAGGGTCTTAACAATATAGACTTCTCGGGATTCCCCAATATCGGTATGGTCAGCCTGTCTGACCTTACCAGCCTTTTTGCAGGCGCGCCTCCCGTTCCCCAGAACCAGAAGCTTAAAAAGCGCAAGGAAAAGGAAAAAAGGAGAGATGAGGCATTTGAGCCGGTTATCGATATAACCAATATTCCCCCGCCTCATCAGATCAAGGCCAAGCTTGATGAGTACGTAGTCGGACAGGAAAAAGCCAAAAAGATCATGTCCGTTGCCGTTTATAACCACTACAAGAGGGTTATAGGTTCGGAAAATATATTGGAAGATGATGATCCCGTTGAGATCGAAAAAAGCAATATGCTTATGGTAGGTCCTACGGGAAGCGGAAAGACTTATCTTGTACGCACACTTGCCAGATTATTGGATGTTCCGCTGGCTATTACCGACGCCACTTCACTTACAGAGGCAGGCTATATCGGTGACGATATTGAGAGCGTTGTTTCCAAACTTTTGGCTAATGCCGACAATGATGTAGAAAGAGCACAAAAAGGAATCATTTTCATCGACGAGATCGACAAGCTTGCCAAGAAAAGAAATGCGCATACCAGAGATGTTTCCGGCGAGTCTGTTCAGCAGGGAATGCTCAAGCTGTTAGAGGGTGCGGAGATCGAGGTTCCTGTGGGAGCCAGCAGCAAAAATGCCATGGTTCCCATGACGACCATCGATACCAGCAATATCCTTTTTATCTGCGGCGGAGCTTTTCCGGATCTTGCGGATATCATTAAGGAGAGGCTCAATAAAAGCTCATCCATGGGATTTGTTTCAGATCTCAAGGATAAGTATGATGAGGATGAAAACATCCTGGAAAAGGTTACGGTTGAGGATATCAGAAAGTTCGGAATGATCCCGGAGTTTATCGGACGTCTTCCGGTTATCTTTGCACTTCAACCTTTGTCTACAGAGATGCTTGTCCGAATTTTGACTGAGCCTAAGAATGCGATCATCAAGCAGTATCGAAAGCTTTTGTCTTATGACGAAGTAGGACTCGAGTTTGAGGATGATGCACTTGTATACATAGCGGAAAAGGCAAAAGAAAGAGAATTAGGTGCCAGAGCACTTCGATCAATTATCGAGGAGTTCATGATGGATATCATGTATGAGATCCCCAAGGATTCCAACATCGGAACGGTAGTTATTACCAGGGACTATCTTGAAAAGAAGGGTGCACCCCAGATCACCATGAGAGGAAATGAGAGGACTGCACTTCATACATATACCCGCCCTGCCATCGGCGGTCAGGATGCATGATTTTTTCTTTACATTTTGAAGGTTTGACGTTATAATACATCAGTGTGTTAGAGTATATAACCCTAAGTAAACAAGACGGAGGAAAA
>JAEELH010000016.1 GCA_016288825.1 Lachnospiraceae bacterium
GCTAAGGACATTTTATAGAGGAACGAATACGATTTCGTACATACTAAATGATGCTGATGAGTCCTATGGATTCGTAAGATCTTTTGCGGATTGGCTTGTCATGTATGTAGATGGTGATATAGAGGTTCCGAACAAATATAGTAAATTAAAAGGTCGCTGTAGAAACAGAAAGATTTATAGCAATCTTGAGGATGAGAAGGTATACCTTCAAGCGGTCATAGATTATATAGCAGGTATGACAGATGTTTATGCTATAAAGGCATTTCAAGAGCTGTTGGCATGCTGATTGATGGCATGAGCCGTCTGAGAGAAGGTGACGATTTTGATGATACCTTTGATGATGATTATTAATAAGACATCGTGCCGGCATAGTGTTTTATAGATATGTTAATGGGGTATGGCTCACAAAGGCTGTGCCTGTGAGATATTTAGAGAAGCAGGAATAGGAGGCGATTATATGTCAACTGCGGCAGAAAGAATAGAGGTTTTTCAGGACACGATGAACTGGATCAACAGCATGATTTTTATAAAGAGCGTCCGAAAGGATACTCTGATCTTTTTCCATTGATGACATGCCTATTCCGTGGTAATATAATGATAGGTGGGACGGTGATAGCGAGCACCATTTGTGAGGAGGTACAGTATGATTACCTTTAAAGATAAGACATTTGAGTCTTGGGATGATGTTGTTAAGCAGTATCCGGCCATGTGGGTTGTGTTTGATAAAGCAGAAATAAAGCATGGCAGAGTTCAGATTGGTGATATATTGGCTGTTCTACCGGACGACGAGATTATTTCTTTTAGGCATAAGCATCGCGGTGAAATAAAAATTTCTCTGAGAACTACCGAAACTATCAGCGCCTACGATGGCAATGGGAATTATGTAGGAGTTAGCGGAGGAGCGGGAGGTTATATTCATGGCGAGCTTATTAACGATTGAAATCTTGGCAGGGTATTCAAGACCAGTCATTTCCCTTAACGATGATGTTACCTGTTTGATCGATACCGGGGCAGATATACCTGTATGGACACAGGGGGTGGAACGTCTTCAGGATTTATATTCAACGGAAAGAATTGAAGGAAAAAGATTTCTTCTTTCTGGCTTCGGTAAAGGGTATGAAATAGTCGATGCATTCGTTATACATGACCTAAGGATAGTTGGTGAGGGAGAAGAAGTCATCTTTTCAAATATTACTCTCGCATGCACAGAACGACCGGAAATGGTGGCAGATCTTATCATGCCGGCAACAGCGTTCAACCATATGAACCTGATGATTCGCACATTGGATGTAGAATGCCCAATAGTTGAGATCGAACATAATAAAGAGGCATACTTTATTAATCCAATATATAGCACGGTAGATAATAGTTTTGTGGAACGAGTATACTCTTTCTCAAACGTGTAAATAATATAAGAAATGTTGTACTTTTACAATAGGCCGTACCGATGAGTTGTTCAGTACGGTTCTTTTTTACGGTTTTATGATTAATAATATTTTAGAAAGACAACAACATGAACGATAACCATATCCAGCAGATATTCAAAAACTACATAGATAAGTTTAGTGAGGCGATTGTTTTAGGTAATAGTTATGTATGGAGCGATTTTAGGTGATATGGTCGGTGCTCCTTATGAGTTTGACAGGGGCAACAAGTCAAAGGATTTCGAGTTATGGAATGACAAAGTCAAGTTTACGGATGATTCGGTCATGACTATCGCCGTGGCAGATGCTCTTCTTAGTATCCCGAGGGATGCGGATGATGATACCGTAAGAACAGCTGTCGTTAAGTCAATGCAGAAGTGGGGAAACAAGTATCCCTGGGCAGGATATGGACAAAGGTTTTTCCGTTGGCTTGGGAAAAAGGATCCGCAGCCTTACGGTAGTTGGGGCAATGTATCTGCCATGAGAGTTTCATCTGTCGGTTGGCTCTTTGACAGTTTGGAAGAGACCAGAAGATATGCAGGATTGACAGCTGAGGTTACACATAATCATCCGGAGGGGATAAAGGGAGCTGAGGCTACGGCATCCGCGATCTTCATGGCGCGAAACGGTGCTACCAAGGATGAGATTAAGGAATACATTATCCGGGAATTTGGTTATGATCTGTCCCGGACTTGCGATGAGATAAGGCACGGATACCATCATGTGGAATCCTGTCAGGAAACAGTGCCGGAAGCAATCACGGCATTTCTTGAGGGAGAGAATTTTGAGGATGTGATAAGAACAGCGGTTTCTCTCGGAGGAGACTGTGATACACTTACTTGTATTGCCGGCGGGATCGCAGAAGCATTTTATGGGATTCCGGCACTTATGAGAGCGGAAGTCACGAGACGACTTGATGATTGCATGATAGATGTTATGGCCGCATTTGATATAGTTCGTGGCAGGTATGAAAGATAGCATGATCGTATGGGAGAGGATGAGTAAATTTTATGGAAGAGATAAGGGATAAAAACGGCCTCACAGAGGCAGAATATCTGAAGGGCTATAATCCTGATGCATGGAAAAAGCCTTCGTTAACGGCAGATATTTGCATAATAGCAAGAAGCGGAGAGGAAGAGCGCATACTCCTTATACGAAGGGGAAATCATCCATACCTTGGTAAGTGGGCCCTTCCGGGAGGCTTTTCAGAAGAGGGTGAAAGGATTGAAGAAACAGCGGCAAGGGAGCTTTTGGAAGAGACCGGAATAAAAATGTCATCTTCAGATCTCGCACTTGTCGGCGTTTACAGTAAGCCCGGGAGAGACCCAAGGGGCTGGACGGTTTCAGCAGCTTATCTTGCAGTGGTAGATCCCGAAAGCGTTGCACCCAAAGCAGCTGATGATGCAGCTGATGCGAGGTGGTTTTCTGTCGATCATAGAAGTGGTTCTATTGTTCTTTCATGCGAAGATATAAGACTTGAACTGCCGGATCTGGCCTTTGATCATGAGGATATTGTTTCGGATGCTATTAACACACTATTTCTTACGAGGGGAGGTTGCAAATGAGAAAGCATAATACATTATTATCTTGTGTTTTGGCAGCAGCGTTAATTATCTGTTCAGTTTTCTTTGTACCTACCAGTGTTCATGCAGAAGACTGGTATGGAGAATTAAAGACGGTTTCAGGAGCCACGACTTTTTTTGGAGCAAAGCATGCGATAGAGTTTCAGCTTCCAACTCCCAGAGCCTTTGATCAGCGTAATGATGATAATTCCATTGAGGTAAAGATATCTCAAAATGGTAAAGATGTCTACAACGAGAAAATTGAGCTTACGTACGCGGAGTGGGATGCGCAGAAGGCATTTGTCAAGATCACGATCCCCAAGACAGGCTCATTTAAGATCAGTGTTGGTGATAAGAGCTTTAAATTCAAGGTTAAAAAGGCGTCGGCAATCGCTTCATATACACCAAAGCCGGAGATTACACTCAAAAAGCAGGATGACAAGCCCTGTGTTGTTATCCGGGGATTGGATTCCGGAACTAAGGCAAAGATATACAGAAGGATCGGCAACGGAAAGATGAAACTGATCAAGACTGTTAAGAAGGGTGAATATATAGATACTGATGTAAAAGTCGGGAAGACCTATTATTACCAGGTGCAGCTTGTTGCAAAAGATGGCAAGAAAACATATACGAGCAAAATGTCGATGATGGAAGGATGGGAGATTTCATAATCGGTATAAATGTATTATAATTAGGGCGAAGCTTCGGCTTCGCCTATTGTTTATGATGGCAGGAGAAAATGATATGACTCGCAGAGAAAGAGAGATAACAGATCCCCAAAAGATAAAAGAGATCCTATGTGATTGCGGCTATCTCGTTTCACGATGGAGCGTTATGCGGATTGATGTTTATGAGATAAGCGCAAAGTATAGGCCGCTACCGGGGGCGGAGGAACGAGAGTCAGATAAGGAGTAGGTTATGGAAACATGGTTTTATGAGGTATTAAGCATAGATGGGGATTACGCAAATCTCCGCAGGACAGATATTGAGTCAGATGATCTCAAACTCGTGGCAAGAGCACTCCTTCCGGAGAGCATCACCACGGGTACAAAGTTGAAGTACGAGATGATGCAGTATGAGATCA
>JAEELH010000210.1 GCA_016288825.1 Lachnospiraceae bacterium
ACAGCAGTGAGATCTGTAGATTGGAAGTGGAAGTTCCGCCAAATACAACGGCGGAGATAATACCTCCGGGAAGTGAAGAAGTCTATGAGGTGGGTTCGGGAAATCATGTTTTTCGAAATATAATACGATGAAAAAAAGATTAGTACCCTTGTGTGAAGGTTATTTTATTTGATATACTTTTTCCATCGTAGATTTACCGATTACCTGAGAGAAAGGAGGAGGTCCGGTTTTTACTTATCGGATCATATACTTATTATGGCAGCAAATAAAACCAATACAACTAAGGCAGCAGCCACACCTAAAGCGCAGCCCAAAACAGCAGCAACGAAGCCTCAGGCAAAAACAACCGTTGCCAAGTCTGAAGCACCAAAAAAACCACAGCCGAAAGCAGCTGAGGTAAAGAAGGTGGAGACAGCTTCTGTCATAGCTGCTCCCTCGGAGGATGTTTTGAAAAAGGTTGTATATCAGAAGAGTGCACAGGTTCTGGACAGAGATGCAAAGCCCGGGGAGACATTTGGACTGGGAGATTCCATGCCGATCTATTTTCTGTAGGAAGTTTTTGTGTCCAGATAAAAAGGAAGCGCCGGGATCGGCGCTTCTTTTTTGTCATATACCGGGTGGATAAAGCCCACCTGCTCGATTGATAATTAGTTCTTCGGGGAATCCGGTTTCGGACAAAAGCTCTATGGCATAAGAAAAATCACCTACATGCTTGGCCCCATGACTGTCACTTGACAGGAAGACCGGAAGAGAAAGTTTTTTGCAGATCCTAAGGATCTCGGTGCAGTTCTTTTTGCATCCCCTCCGGTATGCACCCGGCATAAGAGAAGCGTTGTTTATCTCAGGATAGACACGCTTTTTTTGTGCGTAAAAAAGGAGTTTCTCAAGATCCAGAGGAAATTCGTCATCATCCGGATGTCCTATTATAAGTACACCGGGATGGTCCATTGCAGCGATCATACCCCGGGTATTATCCTCGCATCCCATGGAAGAGATCACCTTGCCATGGAGGCTGATGATGGAATAGTCAAGCTTTGAAAGAAGTTCGTCCGAAAGAGCAACATGTCCCTCGGGATCAAGTATGTCAAGTTCAACGCCATAGCGCATCTCCACACCCAGCTTGGTTTTGGGCGCAGAAAGAAGACTGCGGAAATAGCTCTCTTTTGCGGAGCCGGGGAAGGAGGGAGCATGGTCTGTTATTCCCAGTATGCGAAGTCCCTTTTTACCTGCGGCTCTGGCAAGGTCTGTGATGGTATCGAAAGAACCGTGTCCGCTTGCTATGGTATGTGTGTGGTAATCAGTTGAAAATGCAGTAATCATGGGCAGATTATAGCATCTTTAAAGGAATGAGTCAAGAATCAACAAAAATAATCAAGGAAAAACCAAATAATATATGTGGAATTATGTTGACTTTTGGTAAGAATGGTTATATACTGATGCTGACATACTAAGAATAGTAATTGGATTGAGGTTGATATGAACGATGCATATACCGAAAAACAACGGATAATCCAGGAACTGGTTCCGGGTAAACAGATCACCCTTGCCCACATTATCGCAAGTCCGGATCCGGTCTTATACGCAAAACTGGGACTTGCGCCGGAGACGGCAGATGAGGGCGGTGCCATCGGAGTCATGACGGTATCCCCTGCCGAGACAGCCATAATCATGGCAGATATCGCAATGAAATCCGCGGATGTTCAGATGGGCTTTGTAGACAGGTTTTCAGGGTCACTGATAATTACGGGAAGCGTTTCATCTGTAGAAGCAGCGGTATCGGCGATACTTGATTATGTCCGGGACAAGCTTTCCTACACTACAGTAGATATTACGAGGACCTGATGAAAAAAATAGTACTCATGGGCAGGAGTGAGGCCGGAAAGACCACACTTACCCAGGCCCTTAGAGGAGAGGCCATTACTTATAAAAAGACCCAATATATCAATAACTATGATGTGGTTATAGATACGCCGGGTGAGTATATGGAAGTAAAGCGCCTCGGTGCAGCTCTTGCGCTGTATTCATATGAAGCTGATGTGGTTGGTCTTCTTGTTGCATCCAATGAACCCTACAGCATGTTCCCTCCCAACATCACATGCATGGTCAACAGGGACGTTATCGGGATTGTTTCCAAGATCGGTGACGAGGATGGCAGATGTGACCTGGCAGAGCAGTGGCTTAAAAACAGCGGCTGCTCCCACATCTTTTTCGTAGACTCCATTACGGGAGAGGGAGTAGACGAAATCCTTAAGTATTTAAAGAATAACTGATAATCTCGGTTTTTCTTTAAAGGAAACGCCAATGTCGGCGCTTTCAAATAGGTACAAATGGCAGTGAGCACTTGTGCTCCTGACTTAAAAACTTTAGTGAAAAGGAGAAAATGATGGCAGTAAATGAGTATGAAATCAAAAAACAGATCTGCGATATAGGTAAGCGCATCTATGATCGCAACATGGTCGCAGCTAACGACGGAAATATCTCCGTTAAGCTCAACGACAATGAGTACCTTTGCACTCCCACAGGTGTTTCCAAGGGCTTTATGACCCCTGAGTTCATCTGCAAGGTTGATGCAGAGGGTAAGGTTCTTCAGGCGAACAAGGGCTTCAGACCTTCTTCCGAGATCAAGATGCACATGCGTGTTTATCAGAAGCGTCCCGATGTAGGATCGGTAGTTCATGCTCATCCCACATTTGCAACAGCTTTTGCTATCGCAGGTATCCCCCTTACTCAGCCTATCATGCCCGAGGCAGTTATCGCACTTGGATGCGTACCCATCGCTCCTTACGGAACACCTTCCACAATGGAGATCCCCGATGCGGTTGAGCCTTATCTTGAGCATTTCGATCAGGTACTCCTTGAGAGCCACGGAGCTCTTACATGGGGTCAGGATCTTCAGACAGCATACTACAAGATGGAGTCAGTAGAGTTCTATGCAGAGCTTCTTTACAAGGCTCGCCAGCTTGGCGGACCCAAGGAGTTCGATGAGAAGACAGTTCAGAGACTTTACGAGATCCGCAGACAGATGGGTCTTCCCGGAAGACATCCTGCAAACCTTTGTCAGAATAAGGGAACTGCAAACTGCCATAATTGCGGAAGCTGCGGCAGCTCATCTTCAGCAAACGGCGCATCACCTGAGCTTGTATCCGAGATCACCAAGAAGGTTCTTGAGAGCCTGGGTCGTTAAGGGATAAGAAAGGAAGATAAAATTGGCCATAGATGAAAGTTATGTGCGTGACATAGTGCAGAAGGTTATGGCTTCAGTTCAGCTGGACAGCCAGCCCTCAGGATCCCACGGGATCTTCAAGGACATGAACTCAGCCGTAGAGGCTGCTTATGAGGCACAGAAAAAAGTCAGGGTAATGACCCTGGATCAAAGAGAAAAGATAATCTCCATCATGCGCCGCAAGACTCGGGAGAATGCCGAGATCCTGGCCAGGATGGGAGTATCCGAGACCAAGATGGGAAATGTGGGAGACAAGATCTTAAAGCACCAGCTGGTTGCAGACAAGACTCCGGGAACCGAGGATATAACAACTACCGCATGGTCCGGAGACAGAGGTCTTACTCTGGTTGAGATGGGACCCTTCGGAGTGATCGGATCCATTACACCCACTACCAATCCTTCGGAGACAATAGTCTGCAACACCATCGGAATGTTTGCGGCAGGAAATACCGTAGTATTCAATCCTCATCCCAAGGCAATAAAGACATCGATCTTTGCCATCAATCTTATGAATGAGGCATCCATCGAGGGCGGCGGTCCGGATAATATAGCGGTTACAGTTGAAAGTCCGACATTGGACACATCCAATGTGATGATGAAACATCCCAAGATACCTCTTCTCTGTGCAACAGGCGGTCCGGGAGTGGTTACGGCAGTTCTTTCTTCAGGAAAGCGCGCCATTGGCGCAGGTGCCGGAAATCCTCCCGCGCTGGTTGACGAGACAGCGGATGTTGCTAAGGCAGCAAGGGATATCGTAAACGGATGCACCTTTGATAATAACCTTCCCTGCATTGCAGAAAAGGAAGTAGTAGCGGTTGACAGTATTTGCGACGAGCTCATGAATCATATGATAAATGAAAACGGCTGCTACCTGGCTGACAAAGCGGTTCAGGACAAGCTCATCGCTACAGTACTTACTCCCAAGGGAGCGCTCAACAGAGATTGCGTTGGCCGGGATGCCAGGACACTTCTTTCAATGGTTGGAGTCAACGTGGGAGCGGATATCAGATGTATCGT
>JAEELH010000211.1 GCA_016288825.1 Lachnospiraceae bacterium
AACATTTCACAGGATGTCCATGCACTTAATTATCTTCGTGTCAATGCAGTGCTCCAGCAGTTTGATGAGTTTATAGAGACTTACAATATAAAACCCGGTGACGGAATGTATCTGGCACCCGAGGATCGAGTATTGGTTTGGTAAAAAGATAAAACGAGGTGTGATCTGATGTACAGAGAAGAAGCAAGGAAAAGAGCAGAAGGACTGGTTTCCAAGATGACTGTTTCGGAGATGGCTTCCCAGCTCAAGTTTAATGCTGAGGCCATAGAGAGGCTTGGGATACCGGAGTACAACTGGTGGAATGAGGGACTCCACGGAGTTGCAAGAAGCGGAGTTGCAACGGTCTTTCCACAGGCTATCGGACTTGCGGCTACCTTTGATACAGAGCTGTTGCATGATGTAGGAGAGTGCATCTCCACTGAGGGCAGGGCAAAGTATAACGCAGCAAGATCACAGGGAGATAGAGATATCTATAAGGGTCTGACCTTCTGGTCACCCAATATCAATATCTTCAGAGATCCCAGATGGGGCAGAGGACATGAGACCTACGGAGAGGATCCTTATCTGACAGGCGAGCTGGCAGTACAATTTATAAAAGGAATCCAGGGCGACGGTGCGTTTATGCGCGCCGCCGCTTGTGCTAAGCATTTTGTGGCTCATTCCGGACCCGAAGAACAAAGACACTTTTTTGACTCAAAGGTTTCTGCCAAGGATTTGGAGGAAACCTATCTGCCTGCGTTTAAGGCTTGTGTTGTAGACGGCCACGTTGAGGCGGTAATGGGTGCCTACAACAGGGTCAACGGAGAACCCAGTTGCGGGCATCCTCTTATCAAAAAACTCCTTCGTGATGAGTGGGGCTTTGAGGGACATTTTGTTTCCGACTGCTGGGCGGTCAGGGATTTTCATGAGAGCCATCATGTAACTGCTACTCCTGAGGAGTCGGTAAAGCTGGCCTTGGAAGCAGGCTGTGATCTGAACTGCGGATGCACCTACGAAAAGGTAATGAACGCATATGATGCGGGAATGATAGATGAGGCTACCATAAGGGAGTCTGCTATCAGACTTATGACCACAAGGATCATGCTGGGTATGTTTGATGAGACTGAATACGATAACATACCATACAGTGTAGTGGAGAGCAGGGAACATCTGGAACTCTCCCGTAGAGCGGCTGCGGAAGGTATTGTCCTTCTTAAGAATGACGGGATCCTTCCCTTGGATGCATCTTCTATGGGTACGGTAGCGGTGATCGGCCCCAATGCAAACTCCAGAAAAGCACTTGAAGGTAATTATCACGGAACTTCATCCAGGTACGAAACCGTACTTGAAGGGATCCAGGATGCTTTGCCTAATGCCAGGGTTTATTTTGCAGAGGGTTGTCATCTTTATAAGGATAATCTGGAGGATCTCTCGAAGGAAGAGGGCGGAGACGGCCTTGCGGAGGCATGTACGATATCAGACTTGGCAGATGTGGTAATACTTGTCGTTGGTCTTGACGAGACGCTTGAAGGTGAGCAGGGAGATACCGGAAACTCTGATGCCTCAGGCGATAAAAAGGATCTCCGGCTTCCGGAGAGCCAGAGACGTCTGATGAAGTGTATCCTTGATAGAGGAAAACCGGTTGTTGTTATCAATATGGCGGGAAGCGCTATCGATCTTTCCCTCGCGGATGAAAAGGCAGCAGCGGTGATCCAGGCCTGGTATCCCGGTGCCCGGGGCGGTGAGGCTGTAGCTGATGTTCTTTTCGGAAAGGTATCACCTTCAGGAAAGCTACCGGTTACTTTTTATAAAAGCGCAGATGATCTCCCGGCTTTTGAAGACTATTCTATGACAGGCCGTACTTACAGGTACTTTACTGGTGAGGTTCTTTATCCCTTCGGATATGGCCTTACATACGGCGACTGCCATGTTTCGGATGCAAGCATTTCGAAGATTGAAACAGAGGATGATACTTTTGGAGGAGCCCGGATACATGTTACGGCAGAAAATCGTGGTCGAAAAACCCAGGATGTTCTCCAGGTTTACATTACCTCCGAAGATGATCCTTTCTTCCCGCCGAATCCTGTCCTTTGCGGCTTCAAACGTATAAGTCTGGATTCGGACACAAGTCTGAAAATTGACATAGATATCAGACCTGATGCCTTTACCGGTGTAGATGATGACGGGGTCAGAGGGATCAGGGGAAGAAGGTTCAGATTATTTGTCGGTTTCAGTCAACCCGTTAAATCCGATAATGGCATAGAATTTGTATTTGACCGATAAAAGATACTATATCTTGGTGGTTTACCCTTGCATAAAATACCCATATTCATTATAATGTATGGGTATGCTTCAATAGCTCAGCTGGTAGAGCACTTCACTCGTAATGAAGGGGTCGCCGGTTCAAGTCCGGCTTGAAGCTTTTTGTTTTATTTGTTAATCCGTTTGATGTTTACGGAGGTCAATATGAGTAGGATAGTTGTTTGCGGTATCACTCAGATCGAGACAATTGTCAAGGTCCCCAAGATTCCGATCCAGTACGAAGCGTTTACCCCTTCCAAGGACAGCATTTATACTGCCGCGGGCGGAGACGCTTTTAATATTTCTCTTGCTATGAGTTGGTTGGGAGATGATATTGACTTTATGACCGTTGTCGGTAAGGGTCAGGATCTGGGCATGTTCAATCCCCCGGATCGCAATGTTACTCTTTCCACGGAGTACGTTCTTCCGATCATGAACGAGACGCCCATGCAGGTTACCTTCTTTGATCAGGAGAGACTTGAGCAGAAGTTTGAGGACCTCAAGGACATCAGAGAGGCTCAGTATGATCTGTCTCTTGTTGAAAAGGTAGTTCCGAATTCGGACATGGTCTTTTTGTCCAATGTTAACTTTGCCCGTCCTTTCATTAGGATAGCACAGGCAAGCCGCAAGCCATTGGCTGTTAAGATCCACAGCTATTCCAGAGAAAAGGAAGTATATAACGAGGACTTCCTTCGTGCAGCAGAGATCCTGTATTTCAGTGGGGGAGCAAGAGCAGAGGATCCCTACGCATTTATCAAGGAGATGGCACAAAAGTACGGCACCCAGATCATTCTTTTGGGACAGAGCAGTGAGGGTGTTATCCTTTACGACAGACGCCGTGACATATGTGTTCATTACGATCCCGTCAGGGCAGGTCAGGTTGTCAATACAGCAGGTGCAGGTAATGCACAGTTTGCTTGTTTCCTGCATTATTACCTTAAAAACGGCGATTCCAAGGAGGCTATGCACAAGGCACTTATCTTTACTGCCAACAAGATCGGTTACATGGGTACCAGTAATGGTTTCATGACCGAGGAACAGCTTGAGCAGTGGGAAGGTCTGATATTTGACTCAGGTGATGTGGTCTCCAAATATCATGCTAAGGCCGAAAGATAGGAGAATTTGATGTCTGAAGTTAAAAATAAGTTACCGGATACCCTTCCGCTTCCCATCATATGCGCAGTGGTATACGTGATCCTGCTGGTTGCGGTAATTTTGGTAGGGATCCTGGTACTGGGGCACTCCATCGTGCCGGTTGGTCTTTTCTGCGTAGCAGAGGGAGCGCTTGCAGCGTGTTTGTCACGTACTCCGGTATGGATGCATGCATCAGTGTTTATCGTACAGTTAGCCCTGGGGTTCTTTTTCGGGGTACCGATCATCATGGCCTGCATGGCTGCTTTATATCTGGCAGGTGTTGCAGTGTTATATATCTGGAGAAGCCTATGAAGGGACAGTATTCCAAAAGGCTTGACGAATTTGTAAAAAAGCTTAAGGTGGAGGGCAGGGTGCCCTCCATTCTTTTACACAGTTGCTGCGCGCCTTGCAGTTCCTATTGTATTGAGTTTTTGGCAGAGTACTTTGATGTGACGGTTTTTTATTACAACCCCAACATCTATCCTGATGAGGAGTACCTTATGAGAGTCAGACAGCAGCAGGATTTTATAAACAGGTTTCCTGCTGCCAGACCGGTTTCCTTTATCGAGGGAGATTTTGAAAAGGACCGGTTTTATGATGAGGTGGCCCGGGGATACGAGGATTGCCCGGAGAGAGGTGAGCGCTGCGAAAGATGCTTTTTCTTAAGACTCTCCGAGACAGCCAAAAGGGCGGCAGCGGATGGTTTTGAATATTTTGCGACCACCCTTACGATCTCGCCGCAAAAGGATGTGGATGTCCTTAATGAGGTCGGACAAAGGTGTGCCCGGTTATATGGAGTATCTTATCTTGAGACTGAGTTCAGAAAAAAAGGTGGATACTTAAGATCCTGTGAGATATCCAGGGAGTATGATATGTACAGGCAGGACTACTGCGGATGTGTTTACTCCAAGCAGGAGAGGGACAGACAGCGTCAGGAAAATGAAAAAGAGTCGGGTAGGAAGCAGTAGACAAATAGGATTTTAGGTTGAAAGGAAAAAGATATGGCACAGTTATGGGGCGGAAGATTTACCAAGGAAACCGAGCAGGAAGTATATGATTTTAATGCGTCGATCACTTTTGACAAAAGACTTTTTGAATGTGATGTGAGAGGAAGCAGAGCCCATGTCCGGATGCTTGCAAAGCAGGGGATAATCACCGAAAAGGATTGCGAGGACATCCTTAGAGGACTTGACGGGATCGAGGCGGATGTGGCCTCAGGTAAACTTGAGATCACAACCCGGTATGAGGATGTTCACAGTTTCGTGGAGGCCAATCTTATCGACAGGATCGGAGACGCCGGTAAAAAGATGCATACCGGAAGATCCCGTAATGACCAGGTTGCCCTTGATATGAGGCTTTTTGTAAGAGATCATGTTGAAAGCACAACAGAGCAGCTTAGTGCATTGCTTGAGACACTGCTTGGTATGATGAAGGAGAATATCGACACCATCATGCCGGGATTTACTCATCTTCAGAAGGCTCAGCCCGTTACACTGGCTCATCATCTCGGTGCGTATTTTGAGATGTTTAAAAGAGACAGGGAGAGGCTGCTTAGTATCAGAGAGAGGATGAATTATTGTCCCCTTGGAAGCGGAGCCCTGGCAGGTACCACCTATCCTTTGGACAGGGAGTTTGTGGCCGGAGAGCTTTCCTTTACCGGACCCTGTGCCAATTCTATGGACGGCGTATCAGACAGGGACTATCTTTTGGAGTATCTGTCCGCTCTTTCCATAATCATGATGCACCTTTCCAGGTTTTCGGAGGAGATCATTATCTGGAACTCCAATGAGTACAGATTTATTGATCTTGATGACGGATATTCAACAGGATCATCGATCATGCCCCAGAAAAAGAATCCGGATATCGCAGAGCTCGTTCGCGGTAAGACCGGCAGGGTTTACGGAGCGCTTATGAGCCTTCTTACCACCATGAAGGGACTGCCGCTTGCTTACAACAAGGATATGCAGGAGGACAAGGAGCTTTCCTTTGATGCCATGGATACCGCATCGGCCTGTATCAGACTTTTTACCGGCATGCTTTCCACAACCACTTTTAACAAGGAGAGGATGGCAGATTCCTGCAGAGGCGGATTTACCAATGCTACTGATCTGGCTGATTACCTGGTTGGAAAGGGGGTTCCTTTCCGTGATGCCCATGGTATCGTAGGCCGGGTTGTTATTGAGTGCTCGGAACGTGGGATCGCAATAGATGATCTGAAACTGGATGAGCTTAAAAAGTATTCGGAACTTATCGATGCGGATGTTTTTGAGGCAATTGATCTTAAGAATTGCGTGGATAGGAGGAACACTGACGGAGCGCCGGGAAGAGAGGCAATGGAGAGATTATTACAAAAATATTACAAAGATTTTACAAATTAAAAATAATGTGATATAATGCGTGGCGTAGTGCTGAATTCAGTGCTACGCTACTTTTTTATATCTGCGAGAACGGGATCTGCCGCTATATTCTCTGCGCGACACGCTCCCGCTCCTTGTTTTTTGGTCGCGTTACATAATGCGGCAAAATACGCCGCATAAGTAACGACTAAAAACGAGGGTCGCTATTGAGAATATAGTGGCAGATCCCTATGCACACTGGTATATGTTAAGGATACATATGCTTTATGTTAAAAGGAGAAATAAAAATGAAGAATAAGATGACAGTGCTAGTGCTTGTTTTAGCTCTATGCGCAGGCATAATATCACCCATATTCGGGCCGAGAGTGGTTCGGGCTGAGGGTGAGACTGCAGCAGATGAGAGCCAGCAGACTACAACAGAAGGGGAGCAGACGACTCCCGCAGAGGGTGAGCAGACTGAGACTACAGAGGTTGTATCACCCTCAGCAGATGTTCCTTCGCCCGAGGAACCGCTTTTTGAAAAAAGCGGGACCGTTAAGCCCGGAGAAGAAATAAGCTTTGATATGGATGTTACGTATTGGCACTATATCACTTATTTTGATGTAACATCGGACAAGGATGCAGCAGGAACCATTGTCCTCACAGCAGAGGAGGCAACAGAACCGGCGTATACCATTGATTTTTCAACAAAGCTTGCGGAGGGTGAGGCAGACACAGCTGATCGCAAGGATGTAGTGCAGAAAAACCTCAGTGTTAAAAAATACACCGGAGTTCTGAAGTTCACCGAAACAGATGAGAACAAAGGGCAGAGTATTAAATATACAATTAAGATACATGCCGGATCTGCTTATGTAAATGATAAGAATTACAAGTCTACTGAGATCAAGGGACCAGGTGAGTATGCCCGCAGGGTAACAGTTGGTTATAAGACTTCCTTTAAGGTGCTGGGAACCGCAACAGATTCGGTGCTGACTTACAAGAGCAGCAATGTGAAGATCGCCAAGGTTGATAAGACAGGCAAGATCAAGGGTATAAAAAAAGGAAAGGCTGTTATCTCCGTATCCGGAACGGATGAAAGAGGAAACGCCTTCACCTTTAAGGTAAACATAACTGTAAAGACTAATGTTTATACCCATTCCAAGATCAGTCCCAAGAAGGTAAGCAAGAAGAATCCTACTGCAGAAGTTATTAAAGCTTACTTTAAGAAAGGGAATCTTCTTATAGACCTTCAGGTTTATAATCCCAGGAAGTACAAACTGATCTCAATGCGTAATGTAGAAGTGAAAGTATATGATGCCAATGATAAACTGGTAGGATCAGTTAAGCAGATCTATCTTCCTACCAATCTCGGAAAAAAGAAGAGTGGTATCTATACACTTACGATCCTTAAAAAGGATCTGAAAAAGAAGAAGGCAGACATCGGATGCGGAAGCGTATCTATGTCCGGCTTCAAGGCAGGCTACTGATTCATGTGGATCATAGCATCCAAACCCTACAGACCCATGAGTCTTTCGACAACGAAAACCGTGACACAGGCGGCAGCTGCAACTACCGGCAGAGAGCGCTTGTTAAATCCAAGTATAACAGCGACCCCAAATCCCGCAGACGCACTTACGATGCTGGACGTGGAACTGAATATGGATGGAATGGTCATGGCCGTAAGACAGGCATAAGGAACGTAGTACAAGAAACTTTTTGCAAATCTGCTTTTAATTTTACCACGTACGAGTAC
>JAEELH010000212.1 GCA_016288825.1 Lachnospiraceae bacterium
ATGAGCACTTACCGGGACAAGGCAACAGGATTTGTGACGCCTTATTGGAGCAATCTTTCAGATGCCGACAGAGGCGGATACTACGACGTTTACAATATAGAAGTGACGGATTCCGAGGGTAACAATGATATCGGTGAGGTGAAGTCTCTTCTTTTGGCCCGTGGAAAAAAGAATGCTGATTATACAGATATTAAAAGCCTTACACCTGCTCAGTATGAACTCGGACTTAAAAATTCTGTTCTCATGAATTCTGAGGCAGAACTGGATCTTATGTTCCACGATATGGTCTGCGCCATCAATGAGGTACTTGCGCCGACTAAGGCCTATGATGTCAATGATTATAATGACTACGTTGTTAATACTGTTCCGATAACAGATGAAAACGGGAATCCGGGTACAACCACAGGGCTTCGTCTTCGTAATACGGATACCGGAATAGAGGTTGATGTTATTAATGACAGCGTTCGTTTTCTTGACGAGAAAAACTGCTGCCTCGGAAGTGACAATAAACTTCCGCCTCACGAACTTTTTTCCAGAATGACCGTGGACAGGTTCACCAAGTGTGAGGTTTTGGATGCAAGTGGAAACGGCACCGGACAGTATCTTTACATGTATAATGAAGAGGATCCGTCTGATTCAGAGACCCTGTATTCCATTACCAATCTCAAGATTAATCAGGAAGTTTCCGAGCAGCCTTATCTTTTGCCTCATATTCATCAGTACGATAGTGAGACAGGAATGGGCGGAGCCATCGCCTACGACATGGCTGAGAATCTTTATAAAGTTTGGGAGACGGATGGTTACTATCTGAATCCTACAGATACCACACCTTGTACATTTGAGAATTTCTATGCCAAGCTCTGCAGTGAGCTTGCTAATGAGGGCTCGGTATACAAGACCATGTCAGAGTCGCTGAAGGCTACCCGCGATCAGGTTGAGAGTCGCAGGCAGGAGGTTCTGGGCGTCAATGCAGATGAGGAACTTCAGAGCATGATCAAGTACCAGAATGCATATAATGCCTCCAGCCGATACATCACGGTTGTCAGCCAGATGATCGAATATCTTTTGTCGACTGTATAATTTCAAAATGAATTAGAATGAACTGTTGCCCGCTATCGTTATGGTAGCGGGTTTTGTGATTCACAAACATCAGACCCCAAGAGGCTGGAGGAAATATGCGTAAAAGCTCAAAACAAGTATTATGAAATAACGGGAGATATCCGATACACATATTGAAGTAATTGTGATTAATACGAAAGCGAGCATACCATATGTCTTCAACTTTTTTCGGATTAACAGTAGCAGGTTCCGGTCTGACAGCATTTCAGGCTTCCATTAATACCACAGCTAACAATGTTTCCAATGTCCGCACAGAGGGCTACAGCAAGCAGGTAACCAATATATCTGCTGCTTCTGCTATGCGTGCATTTGAAAAATACGGCAACGTTGGTACCGGTGTAAGTACGGATTCGGTCACCCGCGTTCGTGATCAGTATTATAATGAAAAATACTGGGTAAATCAGTCACAGTACGGATATTACGAGAAAAAGAATTACTACATGGCTCAGATAGAGCAACTTTTCAAAGATGATTCTCAGGTGAATCCGGGATTCTCGACCCTTTTCGGTCAAATGTTCAATTCACTTGATACGGTAAAGACTAACAACGGTAACAACTCGGTACGCAACCAGTTCGTTTCCAATGCGCAGAAGTTGTGTACTTATTTTAACAGCACATCAACCCAGCTCAAAGATCTGCAGACGACGCTTAATGACGAGATCAAGACACAGGTTGACTTTATTAATTCAAGTGCCAACAAGATCGCTCTTCTTAATAAGCAGATCAATTTGATCGAGACCGGAGGCGGCATTGCCAACGAGCTTCGTGACGAGAGAGAAAAACTTCTTGATAAGCTTTCGGAGATCATTACGGTTGAGTCTGAGGAGATCAAGATCACCAACTCCAACTATCCGGATATGTACACCGGTGCTACCAGATTTACAGTCAAGGTCAACGGTCAGTTCCTGGTTGATGGTAATGAGGCTCATAGCCTTCAGTGCAAGACCCGACTTAACAAGTATAATCAGTCCGATGTTGAGGGACTTTATGATGTTGTATGGGCAGAGACCGGAATGAACTTTTCTGTTTGGGGCAATAACCAGAAGGGAGCACTTCGAAGCCTTTTTGAAATGCGCGACGGTAATGACCAGCAGAACCTCAGGGGTACAGCCAATATTGGTTCAGATACCATAACGATTGATTATCCGTCCATCACAGAGGTGGATAAGCTCAACATGCCGGAAAACGGCGTTATTACAGTAAACAATGTTCAGATGGCTTACAGCGGCTGGGAAGCAGAGCTTGATAAGGACGGAAAAGTAACCAGAGTCCGTTTTACAATGAAGGAAGCGATACCCAATATCGTTCGTGAAAAGGGTGACGGCAGACTTCTGACTGTTGGCCAGACGATAGCCTGCAAGGGAGTTCCCTATTATCAGAACCAGATGAACGAGTTTGTCAGGGCGCTGGCAAGAAAGTTCAACGGTATAGAAAAGACTGGCCAGGATCTTCATGGTGAGACAGGTACAGCCTTTTTCGTGGGAGTTGATCGCACCAGTGGAGATGAGTACGATTTCAAATATGTGGCTGATGATCCTGATAAACATCAGTATGCGATGGATCAGAATGGAAACTATTTGAAGCCGGATGGCGGGATTGCGTATTATAGAAAATCTGATGGAACGTACTGGGAAGATAGTGCATTTACAACTCCAGCCCCTGTAGGATATCCGGATGCATATGAGATAAAGGACGGCTCACAGACATTTGCAACATATTATAGAAACGCAGAAGGAGATCTGCTGGATAAAGAAGGTGGTACAGTACAGTACTATCTTGGTAATGATGGGAAATATTATACCAATGCATATAATCCAAGAGTTGCCGCTGAGGCACCGAACGCTGTTCTTGCCACTGATCTGAACCTTGCAGGAAAGTATTATACGGCAGGTGCTGAGCAAGAGCGTGATTGCTACTTCTATGGAGAGGCGGTAAAATCTCAGTACAACAGCTCGGCAAACATTTACTACAAACTTACCGCCGACAATGTAGCGATAGCAGACGCTATCGTTCGCGATCCCCAGAAGTTCGCAGCAACCCTTGATCAGACAGATACAGATGTTGACATGGGTATCGACGCATCCGAGCTTGTATCGGATCTTTTGGAACTGGAGCACAATGTGAAGCTCTTCCGAGGCGGCGGAGCAGACGAATTCCTTCAGTGTATCTACGCAGACATCACCGTTGATACACAGGAGGCAGAAACCTTTACCAGCAATTTCGGAAGCATCCAGGCAGCTATCCAGAAGCAGCGTGAGTCTGTTTCCGGAGTTGATGAGGATGAGGAAGCGATGAATCTGGTTAAATTCCAGAACGCATACAATCTTGCTGCAAAGGTAATACAGACACTGACAGAGATGTATGACCAGCTCATACTTAGCACAGGAGTTTAACATTGACTGATCCGGGTTTTAAGTAAAGCCCGGGAGCAAAAAGTGATATGCCACGGAGGGCATCCTAAAGCACATGGACGAGCGGAAAGGACAAGGATTAAACCATGCGCGTTACTAATAATATGATCATCAATAAGGCCAATACCAATATCAACAATAACAAAGTTGCTGTTGATAAGGGCAATACCCAGATGACCACACAGAAAAGGATCGATCGTCCCTCAGAGGATCCCGTTATCGCGGTTCGCTCTCTTCGTCTGCAGACAGCTCTTGGCAAGATCGATCAGTATTACGAGAAAAACATCCCTGATGCAGATGCATGGATGGATATCACGGAGACAGCTCTTCTTAACATCAACGAGAACATGAAGGAGTTCCGTACTCTTTGTGTTAACGGTTCTACCGGTACTCTGACTCAGGATGACCGCAAGACCATCCTTCAGCAGCTTCAGTCTCTTCAGCAGTCAATCTTTGCACAGGGCAATGCTGACTATGCAGGACGTACTGTTTTCACAGGCTATCGAACCAACAAAGACCTTGTTTTCACAAAGAACGAGAACGACACAAATTATAATATCACCGACCGACTTTCTGCTGACAAAATGGAAAAAATAAGGTATTATAATGGGGACGTTACGGTACCGAC
>JAEELH010000213.1 GCA_016288825.1 Lachnospiraceae bacterium
CGTGGATACACTCAAAGTATGCATTTCTGGGGTCATATCCTGCCTCAGTAAGAGTTTCGAAACCTGCCTGCATAAGTGCGCAAACACCGCCGCAAAGTACAGCCTGCTCTCCGAAGAGGTCTGTCTCAGTCTCTGTACGGAAGTTAGTCTCAAGAAGTCCTGCACGAGCGCCGCCGATTCCGAGGCCGTAAGCCTTTGCGATATCCCATGCCTTACCTGTAGCGTCCTGCTCAACTGCGATAAGACAAGGAGTACCCTTGCCTGCCTGATACTCGCTGCGAACTGTATGTCCGGGAGCCTTGGGAGCGATCATTGCAACGTCAACGTCTGCAGGGGGAACGATGCATCCGAAGTGGATGTTGAATCCGTGTGCAAACATGAGCATATTGCCTGCTGAAAGGTTGGGCTCGATATCAGCCTTGTACATATCAGCCTGCTTTTCATCATTAATGAGGATCATAATAATGTCAGCCTGCTTTGCAGCCTCTGCTGCTGTGAATACTGAAAGGCCCTGCTTCTCAGCCTTAGCCCAGGACTTGGAACCCTCATAGAGTCCGATAATGACGTCACATCCACTCTCCTTAAGGTTGAGGGCATGTGCATGACCCTGGCTGCCGTAACCGATGATAGCGATCTTCTTTCCGTTTAAATAGCTAAGATCACAATCCTCCTGATAGAAAATCCTTGCGTCTGACATTTTGATATCCTCCTTGTCATTTTTGTATATGAGTAAGTCCGATCTCGGACATTACTATCAATCTCTGTTTATCTGAGCTATGCTCTCCGTTCCTCTGGAAAGAGCTGTCAGACCGGTGCGGGCAAGCTCCAGGATCTCGTAATCTCCCAGGTTCTCCAGGAAAGAATCCAGCTTATCTGTATTACCCGTAACCTCAATCAGTACCGAATCCGGTGTCTCATCAACAGTCTTGCCGTGGAAATTAGCTGTCATCTCGGCAAGTGAGTAAACTCCCGGCTGCTTCGGCGGAACCTTGCGAACCTTGACCAGCATCAGCTCTCTGCGAACCGAAGCCTCAGGCTCAAGTATCCTGATATCCACCACGTCCTCAAGCTTTGCGACCTGCTTCTCGATCTGCTCAAGGATCTGCTCATCTCCGCTGGTTACAATAGTCATCCTGGTAAATCTGGGATCCGAAGTAACTCCCGCGGAAAAACTGTCTATATTGTATCCTCGTCTTGAAAAAAGCCCGGAAACATGGGAAAGCACACCTGACGTGTTTTCAACAAGAATTGATAAAACTTTGCGCATTAACCTTCTCCTTTATAATAACCTACAACATTTTAGCATAATAAAGTGTATTGTCAATATGTGCTAAATCCCCAATCATTGATGAACATACGCGCTTTTTTCGTTACCTTTTTCATTGACCGCTAAAAAGAGATAGCCCTCAAGATTTATTCTTCCTCTGATATTCTTTCCGAATATTGTGACCAGAAATAATTGGTCTTATAGGCGGATGATGCCCCCTTTGGTACTACAACAGAGGCATCGCATCCGTCAAGAAGATACCTGCCTACCCGGACAGATGCAGGCTCACTGCTTTCTATAATGATCCTTTTTAGATTTGAATATCCCGCAAAGGAGCCGTCAGCTATGGAGGTTACCTTTTTCCCATTTATGGAAACCGGGATAGTCACCTCCCGGGCTTCTGCCATACTTTCTTCTATTCCGGTTATCCGGATGCTGTCTTCTCCTTCCTCGTATCTAAGTCCCTCTCCTGATCCCTCAAGCGTCTTGGACTGCCCACCTGCATCATCAGTTTCCGTCGTCTCTTCAATTTCTACCGGTGGTGTATAGGTCGGATCCCCATACTCTGCCCTTATCCACTTTATAAGCCTTACTGTGTACTCCTTGCAGCCTTCCGAATTAAGGTGATAGTTGGTGTCATAAAAGAAAGACTCGTCCATTATAGCCTCATTAGCGCATCCTATAAGACTGATATCCGGATTGCTTCTTAGTCCGCTCTCGTACTTATCTATCTCATCCACAGGCGACGTAACAGCTGCAGCATTCATAGGAGCATAACCCAGATATAGCTTTGCCCCTTTTTCATGGCACTTCCTGCCAAAGGAACCCGTAAAGGAAATCAGATCTTCCACAAGGTATTTTTCATCAAAGGTGATCAGGTTATCCGGATCAAAACCACCGGTCATGGTATTATCAGCCCTAAAAGCACCAATATCCCCGTACTCATTAAAGCTATCTTTGGCATAGATCCCCGGATCTCCCGTATCTTTACCACCGCCAAGCATAGATATCTTGTCGAGTAAAAATACCGGCAGTCTGTTTAACAGCATATTTCTTTCATCCGTATCAAGTCTGAAAACATACCTAAGGGCTCCCGCTCCCAGTGCCTGCCACAGATACTTTCCTTCAAAAAAGCCGCTCATGGAATCCTTCTGCATCTCGGGAAGCACTATGATGATATCTCCCTTATGAATATAGGGTTCCAATATCTCCAGCATCACCTTGGATCCGATGCTTCCGTATAGTCCGAAATCAACTACCTCGTATCCCTTGAGACGTCCGGGTAGCTCGGGGACCTTTTCCTCATCGGAAAAAGCCCCAGCTATCATGCTGCTGTCGACTCCAAATGGCACGGCACTGCCGCCCACAAGGATGACCCTCTTTCCCTCGGTGGTTTTTAATCTCTCTATCTTGACAGGGAGTTCTCCCAGATATGTCTCGGAATAAGGCGTGGGAATGGCCAACAAAACAAGACCTGCCGCTAGAAGCGCAAGCACATATATAAAAACAAATATGCAGATAAAAGTTTTCTGTAGTCTTGTCATTCCAATACTTCCTGAGGAGATATAGATCAGCTCCCCACTTCCATAAGATCCCTAATGATCCTCTCTGTCCGGATCCGGACTCCCTCTGTGGATAGATGGTTGTCGGTTCCGTAAAGATATCTTCCGGAATAAAGGCTTTCCTCTATATCCGAAATAACAGGGATGCATAGATTATCCCTAAGATACTCATCCAGCTTTTGCCGCTCCTCCTTAGTGCTTTCATCGGAAAGAGCCTCTTTGTTCCTGGGCGCATACGTAAAGTAAATCTTCACTCCCTTTGAACTTATCTCTTTACAGATGTCATTAAAAGGTCTGATATAGTACTCATAAGGAAGCGCACCCTCTCTGTAATCTACAGGCAGATCATAGATCGGAGTATCATCCGTAGCATCCGGCCTGTAAAGGATATAATCACCCCTGTCGTTATAAACGGGAGAATCCGCTATTCTTCCATCCTCATCCTGTCCGAAAACGGACACATCCTCGGCCAATGCTGTCATTCCTCTTCTTGCTGACAAATATCCTGCCAATGCCTGCCATACACCGGAATAATCCCTCAGATCAAGATCACTGAGTATGGAATAATCTCCCTCCGTCACGGCAAAGATATGCCACTCCAAAGTATCTCTTATACAAAACTGGCTTTGGGCCGCATCAAATTCCGGCGACAGCAAAAGAATGTCATCACTCCCCAGACATTTTTCAATCAACCTTAGTTGAGGAAGCGCATTGGTATAAGCAAAAACTCCCATATTTACAACCGTAGTTCCCGGAAAAGCTTCCTCAATAGCCCTACTGTCATATCCGAATCTTGCTGATGAACCGGAGAAAAGAACTATCTTCTTTTGATCCGAAACCGAAGAAAGCACAGCCATCTTGTCTGCAAAAGCATCATAGTAGCTTCCGGCGTATACTCTCGGCACAGATGAGATCATGACCAGTTTTTTTATACTATCTGCTCCGTCAAAAGCCCTGGGGGACAGTTCTCCCAGATCATCATATACGTAAACACACTCAAAGGCTGCATTTTTGAAGGCTCCGGTCTCTATCTTAAGAAGTCCCTGTGGCAGGATCAGCTCCTCTGCCTTCACATCTTCGAAAGCACCTTCTCTAATGCCTTGAACATTTTTCCCGCTGATGGTCTCCGGTATGACCAGCCTTTCTCCGAAATCGGACTTATTACACCCGGTTATCATTATCCCGTCGCCATTGTTTTCATAGGTAAAACAACTCGGGTCTGTCCACTCTGCCAGGATAGGATACAGATCCACATCTTCCGGCTCTCCAGTATCCTCATCATAGTTTATAGGAATTCGGCTTCCGCAAGGAACAGCTTCTGACGCGCCGGATGATGGATCCATACTCCAGCCCACAAGCGAATACCCCTCAGGAACAGAAACCTCATCAGAGCGCAGGGACCGGACCTTGAGGTGATAGATCTCTTCTTCCGTTACAACCTCCGGCATATCCATATGGTACTTGATCCTGACGCTTTGCCGCCTGGTCTGTAATGAAATAACCTGTGTATGACTGATACCGGAGATGTGAAGTTTGTAGTTCCTGCTTCCACCGGGAGACATGCCCTCCTCAGTGATCTCATATCCGTCCATACTGTCACAACCCGTAATACAGATCCCCGGCACTGTCTCAATTGAAAAATCCGCTTCCCCGCCCTGCGCACATTCCTTCACTGAAGGCGTGATAAGGTATTCCGGTGCTTCCTGTGCCACAAGCTTTATTTCTACGCCATCAGATGTTACATCCGTGGCAGTACCGCCACAGGCGCATAAAAAGGCCGCAGCAAATGCTACGGCCATAAAAGGCATCCATATTCTTCTGAAAATATGAGATGTTTTTTTCATTGATCCTTACTTCTCCACAGATCTGCTTACATCCATAAATGATGCAATGATGCTGATGATCCATGCGATAGCTACTAAAACTATTCCGATGATCGCGCTCTTTAAGTCTGCCATGTTGGACTCGTTGTTCTCAAAAGTCATGATAGCAGCAATTCCGTTGATACGTGCAGCTGCAAAGTTCATAAGTCCTGCCATAAGAAGCGCACTTGTTGCTATGGGAAGGATATCAGCCCATACAGGAGTGTCCTTGAGTCCCACAACTATGTATACTATAGCACAGATAACTGCTATTGCAAGGCAGGCAACTACAGGTGTGCTGACGCCCTTGCCTGCAAAATATGCTGTCTTTGTATTGATAAGATAAAAAACGCATCCGATAGCTGCCAGTATTGCAGCAAGGCAGGTAAAGTAAAGACCTGCAGATATTTTTCTATTCATAGTTTTTTTCCTTTCATTCAGATCCTTAGACTACTATGCCTCTTTCTTAGAAGACTTTACATACATTGCAACACATACAAGTGTAAGCAGTGCGAAGATCACTTCAAGTGCGATAAGAAGGTTGTCATACCATGTGTTGATACGCTCAAGATGTGTCGATGATGTGTATCCATCCATAGCATTTGAGTTTGCAAGCGCATATGCCTGATAGGTCATATTCCTCTTAAGTGCTGCTGTAAGTACTGCATCATTTTCAACATTCTCTTTTGTCCAGTAGCTGTAGTATCCTGAAACTGCCTCCATGGTGTTATCACCTGTATTACATGACATGGTAACTCCGGCAATAACCGCTTCCTTAAGATGTACGTAGTTGGGATCCATGATAAAGTCCTCGGACATAAGTCCTTTGAATCCCCACTCACCACGAAGGATGTTTATAAGAAGTCCTGTATGAGCGTTGTCAGCGGTAACACCAACACGGTTATACGCTGTCATAACGCCGAGTGTTCCTGCATCTTCAACTGCCTTCTGGTAGCAACGAAGCTCGCCCTCACGTGCAGCCTGCTCTGTCATAAATGTTGCGATACCTGAACGATTGATCTCCGTATCATTGAAAGCAAAATGCTTGATCGCAATGATAAGTCCCTTTTCCTTGCCTCCTTCAACGAATGCCGATGCCATTCCTGCTGAAAGCATGGGATCCTCTGAATAATACTCATGGTTACGAGCATTGTAAGGACATCTGTGTATATTTGCGGAAGCTGCCCATGCAATGGGAAGGTTTGACCACAATGAGTAATTACCCATCGTAACACCGAATTCTTTTGCCAGTTCCTTATTAAAGGTTGCTGCGATAACTGTCTCATTGGAGATAACACCACACTTGTACTCTGCGTTTTTGTCGTTTTCTGAGATCGCGCAGGGATCGCCTGATGAAGCATCAGTATTTGCGTACTGTCCCAGAGGATAAGAATAGATTCCGTTAGGTCCGTCGTTCTGAACTGCCTCAGGTGAGGAAATGGAATCGATAGCCTTGGTTGATGTTCCACCGAAGCCCTCACGGATCATGCACTCTTCAAGTGTGATCTGATCCATAAGCTGTGACCATCTCTCATCATCAAGATCTGAAACGCCCTTAAGGTCTGCCAGTGTAAGTCCGTTATCGGACCCAAATGCAGGAAGCTCACCGTTATCTGAAGTCATCTCATAAATATCGTTATCAAGATACTCCATCATCTTGTCATTGGCTGTAAGTCCCTCATAAGTCTTGGGCCATGTACCTTCCCAATCGCTTCTTGAAAGGTAGGTAACCGTACCCTCTTCCCAGTAGTTGTAATCCATATCAGCCAACTGGTTCTCAACCTTTGTACCGTTCTTTGTCTCTGCAAAAGTCAGGTTGTCAAGGTTTCCGAGATTCCATGTCTTAACATTAGCTGCATTTCCGTTAGTGCTCTGGCCCTGTGCTGCAAGAACATTGTTCATTGCCTCATGTGAACCATTGCCAACGGTAAAGTAATAATCGCCTGCGTCAAGGATGTAGCTTCCCTTTGTTCCTGCTGCATTATCGGAATTGGAATCCCAACTTGCCATATACTGAGCGTCAGCTGTGATGGTTACTGTCTCTGTTGCGCCGGGCTCGATAACGCCGGTCTTTGCATAGTCAAGAAGCTGGATAGCTGACTTTTCAACGCTGTTTGTCTTATCATAATCTGTATAAGGAACGGAAACATAAAGCTGAACCGCATCCTTACCTGCAACGGATCCTGTATTCTTAACAGTGATCTGTGCTGTAACTGTCTTTGCTCCAAGATCAACGTTTACTGAATCTACGGTCTGCTCAAAGGTCGTATAGGATAGTCCGTATCCAAAAGGATAAGTAACTTCTTCGTCATAGTTCCATGAACCTGACTGTGATCCTGCTGCTCCATTTGCATTTCCCTGTCCAAGAACTGAATCTGCGTAGCGGGTCTCATAATACTTGTATCCCTTGTAGATACCCTCAGCCTCAACAAGAAGTGAATTGATATAGATCTCGGGATTTGCATTGGCCCACATATAGGTTCCGTAATTTGCTGCTGCGGGAGAAAGTGAATTCTTTACAGCATAGGTATCTGCAAGATGTCCGCTGGGATTTGCATCACCGGAAAGGATATCGCAAACTCCGTAGAATCCGTATCCACCGGGAAGACCTATCTCCAGGATAGCGTCAACGCCAGCATTGTCATGGATCTCCTGAACCTCCATTGCGGAAGCATTGTTAAGAAGAACGATAACCTTGCCGCCGTTAGCATTCTTTGAATCAACCGCTGCAGCGATCAGATCTCTCTCATCATCCGAAAGTCCAAGAGGATCGCTCTGGTTAAGGTTCTGAGAAGCATCTACTCCTGCCTCACCGGGAGTATAGTTTCTGTTCTCACCGGCCGCACGAGCTATAGTGATGATAATAGTATTATCCTTTGCTATAGCGTCTTTCCAGTTTGCATTCTGGCTCTTCATCACTTCCTGTGAAGGCTCCTTGCTGGTAAAGATGCTTCCGTTCTCACCAAATGCGGGAGCAGTAATTGAATTGAGAAGACTGATCTGTCCCCAGTTATTCACCTCTGTCTGGAAGGTGGGAAGCAGTGCCTCATACATAGCCTTTAAGTCCGAATTGATACTAAATCCCTTGGCTTCCATTGCCTGAACCAGATCGACTGTATCTGCGTCTGTTCCTACATTGGGGGTAAGGGATGAACCCATATCACCGCCCTGCACAGGATAATAACTTGAAAATCCAAGAAGTGAGATCTTTGATGTCTCTTCGCTCGAAAGCGGAAGTGCATTGTTTTCATTCTTAAGAAGAACTGTACCCTCTTCCTGGATACGCTCTCCAAGATCTGCAATACCCTGAACCAGCTCAGTGGTATTTGCGTAATCGGATGTGTAAGCGTAACGCTCACCCTCGTCTCCCTCGTTGGTCACCAGCTTGGTGCTGGATGTTCCCAGGAATTTGTCGATGTCAGTACGGAATGAATTTACCATACTTGTTCCTACCAGTGACAGCACCGTTACTGAAGCCGTGATCGATGCAAGTCCGCGCCACAGGCGCTGTGATCCTCGTTTACCCATTTTAAATCTCCTCTTTATAATAAATTATTTTATTGCTGTCCTATGATTTGCTTCTCTAAGCCGGTTAAACTCGGCCAGAAGTTCATTCATACGTTGCTCTTCGGCCTTGCGCTGGTCCGGAGTCAGACTTGCGATCCTCTTCTCCTCCGCCTCTCTTGCGTCGGCTTGTTTCTTGAGTTCAGCCTGATAAGCTTCCTCGCCTTCTTCCATCCGTCTCTCTTCTTCATGCGAGATATACTCCCTTCCCTC
>JAEELH010000214.1 GCA_016288825.1 Lachnospiraceae bacterium
AAGGGCAAAACTGGCATCCGCCCGTTCAGAACTTGACGGAAAGCATGAGGAGATCGAGGCAGCCCAGAAAAAGCTGGATGACGGAGAAACTCAGCTTGAGGATGCAAAAAAGCAGTTGGCTGAGGGAGAGCAGAAACTGGCCGACGGCAAAAAGGAACTGGCGGAAGCCGAGGCAAAACTGGCTGACGGTAAAAAGGAATTGGCCGATGGTAAAAAGCAGCTGGCTGATGGTAAGAAGAAACTTAAGACTGCTGAGACAAAACTGAAAAAGGGCAAGGCGAAGCTTGAAAAGACAAAAAAGCAGCTGGCCGATGGCAAGAAAGAACTGGCAGACGGCAAAAAGGAACTGGCAGACGGCAAAAAGCAGTTGGAAGACGGCAAGAAGCAGATAGAAGAGGGAACGAAAAAACTGGAGGATGCCAGAAAAGAGCTGGATGACGCCAAAAAGGAGCTGGAGGAGAAAAAGGAAGAACTCCAAAAGGCCAAGGAAAAGCTGGATAAGGCTGAGAAGGAGCTGGCAGATGGCAAGAAAAAACTGGACGCAGCCAAGAAAGCTCTGGATGCAGGAAAAACCACTCTGGATAATGCCAAAGCCCAGTTAGATTCCGGTAAGACGCAGCTGGAAGAGGCCTATACTCAGATCATGACCACCAAAAACACCGTTCGGTCCACAGTCAAGGAACTTCTCAAGGATAATATGACCGAGGAGGAGTACGCAAAACTGGAATGGGCACCGGATTACGGCGTGACCTGTGATGCTGATACCAACGTTTCAATTACGCAGACTATCGAATTAACTACAGAGGATACTTTAGTCCTTAACCAGTCTCTGGAAAAGAATATGAGGACCATGCTGGCCAACCATGGAACTACCGGAGCCCGGGCTGATGACATAGTTGCCAGAGCCAAAAAGGATCCGGACTATAAGACTGCAGAGGATGCCATGTCCTCTCTTTCGGGATCCATCACGTTGTGGAATGATCAGCATGGCACATATCTTACAGCAAAAAAGAAGTATGACGACGGAGTAAAAGAATACAATAAGAAAAAGAGAGATTACGAGGAAGGTCAGAGAAAGTACGAAAAGGGACTCAAAGAATACGAAGAGGGAAAGAAAAAGTATAAAGAGGGCAAGGATAAATACGACAAGGCCCTTAAGGAATACGAACAGGGAGAAAAGGACTACGAAGAAGGCCTTAAGAAGCTGGAGGACGGTAAAGCTAAGTACGAAGACGGACTTAAGCGGTACGAGGAAGGCAAAAAGCAGTACAAGGACGGTGTCAAAAAATACAAGGCGGGTCTGAAAAAGTACAAGGCCGGAGTTAAAAAGTATAAAAAGGGTCTTAAGGATTATAACAAGGGTAAGGCTAAGTACGAAAAAGGTCTTTCCGATTATAAAAAGGGACAGAAGCAGTATCAGGCAGGACTCAAAAAGTACAAAAAGGGACTCAAGGAGTATAACGCCGGAGTTAAAAAGTACGAAAAAGCCAAGGCCAAGTACGAAGACGGACTTAAGGAGTACGAAGATTCAAGCAAAAAACTTTCGGAAGCCAGAGCCACAATAGCCGAGAAGGAACGGGAGTATAATGACGGTGTAACTCAGATCCGCAACGGACAGGAGGAACTCACCACTTCAAAGGAAAAACTTGAAAATCTCGAGAAGTGCAAGTGGTTTACCTTTGACAGAAGATCCAACGCGGCATATGTTGATCTTAACATGGTAGCAGGCAATCTTTCTTCTCTTGGCATGACCTTCTCCTTACTCTTTATCCTGGTAGGAGCAATGGTCTGCTACGCGACTATCGGCCGTATGGTAGATGAGCAGCGATCTCTGGTAGGTGCGACCAAGGCTTTGGGCCTTTATAACAGGGAGATCTTTGCCAAGTATCTGACTTTCGGCCTTTCAAGCGGAGCGCTGGGAGTTTTGCTTGGTGTGCTTTTGGCGGATGGTGTTCTTCAGTGGGCGGTGCTTTCGGGCTATGCCAATATGTATGTTATGGGACAAGTGCCGGGAACCCTGGTTCCGATCCTGACATGTATTGTAACCGTATTCGGACTTGTGATAGCAGTAGGTGCGGTTTATATAGCAACCTCCAAACTCCTTTCGTCAACGGCGATATCCCTCATGAAGGAGGATACCCCCAAGCCAAAGAAGCGTAAGAGCGGAAAGAGCGGTGGTTCTCTTTATACCGGACTTATAATTTCAAATATGATTACGGACCTGAGGCGTGTTGCCGTTACTGTAGTATCTGTAGCAGGTTGCTGCGCACTTTTGGTAATCGGATTTACACTGAAGTTTTCTGTTGATGGCGTAATGGATATCCAGTATGGACAGATCGTTAAGTATGATCTCAACCTGAATTACAATCCTCAGGCTTCCGGTAATGTTGAGCATGATATCGAGCAGGTACTGAATGAGTGGGGACTGGAGTATTATCCTATTTATAACAGTTTTTTGACCTATAATGTTACGGATTCCATGGAGATAGGTCAGTTGGCGGTAGCCGATGACAACAGGTATACTGATTTTTATTCACTTCAGGATGCCAAGTCCGGTGTCGGACTTTCTCTTCCGGATACCGGGATCCTTATCCAGAAGCGTTTGGCAGAAACCTACAACCTTAAGGTAGGAGATGAGTTTACGGTATATGATTCCAATTCCAAGGAGCATACCGTAACTGTCAGCGGCATTTTTAATAACTACACGGGACGTACCATGGTCATGTCCCACAGTGCATATGAAAAGCTCTTTGGAGAGGATGTCAGAAACAACAGATATCTGGTCAAGGTTGATCCTGAGAAGATGGAGGATCTCAAGGCGGATCTCAAGGAGATCAAGGGCTATAACAGCCTGGGACGTTCGGATACATCCAGAGCACTTTTTGCTTCCATCTCCACAATCCTCAATGCGCTTATTGTAGGCCTGATAATCATGGCTGCCATGATGGCACTTTTTGTCCTTCTCAATCTGGCCAATATGTACCTGCTCCAGAAAAAGAGGGAACTTACCATCATGCGCATCAATGGTTTTACCATAAAAGAGGTTAAGCGTTATGTGTCCACAGAGACATATATAACCACAGCTGTGGGCATACTTCTGGGCTTTGCCCTGGGTGGCGGCATGGCTTACAAGATCATCCGATCGCTGGAGCAGCCTCATATACAGCTTATCCGAAGCATAAGCATCCCGGGCTGGGTGCTTGCGGCTGTCATTACTGCGGCTATGAGCATACTTCTTAATCAGTTTGCAATGCGCAATATCAAGAATCTCAGTCTTACAGACATGTAACTATACCTTGTCATCCCGAGGGAAGAGCAGGGAGCAGGGTGAATGACATAAGGCTTACCCAAGTTATTACAGGGAAAGGAACATCTATGCACAATAATAACCTCCGTAATCTTTTATCCGGCGTTCTTTCGCTGATATTGTGTCTCGGCAACCTTACCGCCTGCGGTCTTGATCGCAGTTCACCTTCCGAGACTGTGGTGCCCAAACAGGAGACAGGTGTTTTCAGGACCCTTGATGAGATCAAGGAGAGTGGCACCATCAATATTGGTGTTTATTCCGATAAAAAGCCCTTTTGTTATATAGATGAAAAGGGAGAATATCAGGGATATGATATTTATTACGCCGAGAGGATAGGAAGAGATCTGGGTGTTAATATCAACTACATCACCACCGACATCTTCGGAAGGATAAGTAACCTGGAGACCGGTAAGGTTGATATTGTCATCGCAAACTTTACGGTTACGGATGAGCGTGCTCAAAAGGTGGACTTTGCCCTTCCTTATATGAATGTTTCTTTGGGAGTCGTTTCCAGAGAAACCAATGTGATCAAGGGTCTCAACCAGATAACGGCTGATGACGAGGTGGTTGTAATTGCCGGAACCATGGGTGAGACATATTTAAAAAAGAATAATCCCGACATCAAACTTCAGAGTTTTGAGTCTCGTTCCGAGGCCATGGACGCTTTTAAAAACGGTACCGGTGTGGCGTGGGTAAGCGACAATACGGATGTTATCAAATTCGCACAGGAGAATAGGGGATATAAGGTAGGCATCCCGGCTATAGGAGGCAAGGACACTATAGCTGCTGCTGTTTCCAAGGGCAACAGTACACTTCTTGAATGGCTCAATGAAGAGATACGAGCCCTTGGTAATGAAAACTTTTTCCATGCAGATTACGAGGCGACTCTGATCGACACTTTTGGTGCTGAATATGAGGAGACTTTGGTAGTAGAGGGAGGCGGAGAAAATTCGGTATCAACCGCCGATCTGGCAGACATCAAACCGGGCCATGGCGAGGTTATCAAAGTAGCGGCTTCGCCTGTTCCTCACGCCCAGATCCTTGCAGAGGCTGCCAAGATCCTTGGTGAGTACGATTACATGCTTGAGATAGAGGAGTTTGACGATTACGAGACACCGAATCTTGTTGTTGAGTCCGGCGAGTTTGATGCTAACTATGCGGTCCACGTTCCTTATATTGAGAGTTTTAATCAGGAGCATAACGCCCATATCGTTGACGCAGGAGACATCCATTATGAGCCCTTTGGTATCTATCCGGCCCGGAAAAAGTCCCTGGAAGACGTAGCAGAGGGTGACAGGATCGCAATACCCGGGGATCCTTCCAATAAGGGCAGAGCCCTTCTGCTTCTTCAGGATAATGGGCTTATAACCCTTGATGACAGTTCATCTTTGGGTTCGTCCGTAGATGATATCAAAGATAATCCCTACAACCTTGAAATTGTTGAACTGGAGGCTTCTCATGTTGCAGAGGCTGTGGGGGATGTTGACTATATGATCCTAAACGGTAACTATGCCCTCGCGGCCGGTTATTCTGTTGGAAAGGATGCCCTTGCGCGTGAATCCAGCGACTCTGTTGCGGCAAAGACCTATGTCAATATTATCGGAGTTTATGCCGGCAACGAGGAGTCTGACAAGATAAAAGCATTGGTGGCAGTCCTCAGGTCTGATGCCATCAAAAAGTTTATAGAAGAAACCTATGATGGTTCAGTAGTATTTTTTGACAAGAAAAACTAGGAAAACAGGTATCAAAGCATTTTCCGGAATAGAAGACATTTTGTAGGACAGCCGGTGTTAAAGTACACTTCGTGAGTAATTATACGGTGAAAACCGAACACGGAGGTATTTGAAATGAAACATTTAAAAAGAGGCATTGCAGTTTTTCTGGCATTTGTCATGGTTTTTGGCTTGATGCCGGGGATGTCCTTCAAATCAGAGGCGGCAGCAAAACCGACTCTCAGTACATCAGCGAAGATCCTTGTGGGGGCCGCGAAGACCTTTACCATCAATAAAAACGGCTACAAGATCCTTAGCGTTGAATCCTTGTCCACTGAGGAAACTGTAGCAGATGTTGTTCCGTATAAGAACAAGATCAAGATCTTTGCTTTTGATGCAGGAAGAGCTACGATCAAGACAGTCATCAGAGCAAAAAAAGGAAATACAACAAAGAACTTCACAATAAAGACCAGAGTTACTGTTCCGGAGATGAAGGCTACCCTGGACAGGACAAGCCTTACTGAGGGAGAGTATACTCAGGTCAGATTGTCTAATGTCAATTCTAAGGCACGCATTTCATATTCATCCAGCAATACTGCCGTTGCAACAGTCAATAACAACGGTGTGGTTATTGCAGGATCTACCATCGGTACGGCAACAATTACCGCCACTGTTGAGCTTGGGGCCAATGCCCTTTCCGACGGTGACACCTTTGATGTTCAGGCCACAGTAAGTGTTACAGGTCTTGCCAACAAGACGGTTTCAACACAGGTAGAACTGGAGAACATCTTAAGGAGTGGCGGAGCCAGCAAGGTTACTCTTTCAACCTCAGCAGGCGGACGTATCACCATCCCCAATGGAACATATTCCAAGGTAGCTCTTGTTGTAAGCGCTCCTAATGCAACAATCGAAAACTACGGTGTTTTCAAGAGTGTTACCATCGCAGACAGCAATTCAAACAACTGGTATGAGAGAGCCAAGGGAAACAACATTACGGTTACTTCTCCCAGGGCTGTTAAGCTCAACCTGAATCTCGGATATGACGTTTCCTCCATTACCTTTGCAGGAAATGCAACAGGAACCAGCAGTGTTGACCTGACAGCCGGCGTTCTTGGAAATCTTAATGTTACTGGAGCGACTTCGGTTAACCTTTCCGTAAAGGGTTCATCTGCAGTTTCCAAGATCTCACTGAGTCCGGATTCGGTCTTATCCACATCCAATACCCTTGGTATCAATGTGGCAGGAACATCAGCTATCGGAACCATCGAGGCAACTGACATGGGCGGAACCCTCAGTATCGGAACTACAGACAGTGCAAGGGTTACCTCAGTTAATATCAATAGAAATAACCGTTATTCCGGAAGCCGTACTTATGTCAACGTTACAAGTGCTGGCAACTCTTCAGTAAGTGTTGTAACTGTTTCTTCCAATTATGTAACAGGAACATTTACGGAGAACGGATCATCACAGATCGGAACGGTTCGCATTACAGACGGAGCAGACGTAACTGTTGCCGGT
This sequence comes from Lachnospiraceae bacterium, assembly GCA_016288825.1. GTDB lineage: Bacteria > Bacillota > Clostridia > Lachnospirales > Lachnospiraceae > Weimeria. The sequence continues at coordinate 6,538 of JAEELH010000214.1, forward strand.
AATTCATCCAGGGAAACATTTATCGACCTGAACAGTGATGTCAACAATTCAACCCGCGTAACACTTAATACTTCCAAGGTTCGTATCGAGTGTGCAAACGGTCTTGCAGTGACAACTGTTATCCTTAACAAGTCAGGTCAGACCGTCAATGCACTTGCTTATGATTCAAGAGGTATCAGATATTCACAGGCTATAGCAAGCATGGTTGATAACAGACCCACACAGAGTATTAAGTCCGTAACCAGACTTTCGCTTACGTCGATCCAGGTAAATCTGGCCTATGCTGATTACAATCTTACCCGCAATAACTTTACGGTATACAGCTCGACTTATAACACCGTTAATTCCGCAAGCTACACCAACGGCGGTAAGTCTTATATCCTGAATCTCAACAGTTACGTTTATGATGAGACTAACTACACGATCCAGATCACAGGGATTGATACCAACAACTTCAAGAATACACAGGCCACAGCTAATCTCTTTGTTGGAGTAACTGCCCTTAGCCTTAATAAGACTTCCATCTCAAAGACCGAGGCGGATCTTGGAAAAACTGAGCAGCTCGTAGCAAAGGTGACGACTAACGGAGACTATACTGTCAACGCGATCTGGTCCTCAAGTAATTCTTCTGTTGCCAGCGTAACCAGTGCCGGACTTGTAACCTTCAGATCTGTGGGTACTGCTTATATCAGTGTTTCCGCAGGAAGCAAGGTAGCAAGATGTACGATAACTATTACAAAGGCAGCAACTCCTGTAGATAACACTCCCGCAATAAGTGCATTTGTTGGACGTTATGAAAGCATGGCAGATAGTTCCGGCACTGTGTACACAATGGTTGTGGAGTCAACTTCCGTAAAGGATGAGGGTAAGGCAACCATTACATATTCAAACGCAACTACCGGCGAGACGGGCACATTTGTCATGACAGGTAAATTTGCAGACAACACCCTTACGTACACCGCATGGACGCTTACGGACAATGGCACGAGCGTAAATCTTGAGAATAAAGATAATCCCGGCCAGTTGATCTTCTATTCGGCGAATTCAAAGAACAGGTGCACATGGCAGGGTGCAGGAAGACTGGAAAGCACGATTTTTACAGCAAAGTAAGGAGTCTGATATGAAGAATATGGTTAAAAAAGGAATTTCCCTTCTACTTGCTGCGGCTGTTGTAGTGTCAGGTGCTTTTGTGCCGGTGACTACCTATGCTGCAGATACAGAAAATGAGGCACCGGTGATCGCACCTCCTCACAATGTGGGTTTTGAAGTTTATGTAAACAATGAAGGTATCGAGAATCTCGTTGTTTACTGGGATCCGGTAGAGGGTTCCGAGGGCTACAACATCAATTACACCTTTGAGTACAATGATGCGGACAGGAAGTTTGAATTCTGTCACGTCAATGCTGATCAAACCTCAGTGATGATCGAGCTTCCTACCGAGGAAGATTACGGCAGTATCATGGTCTTTGTTTCCGCTACCAAGGGCGGAGTTGCAGGATCCGACACTGAGGGTTCCATCACAAAAAAAGAAGTTGATGATCAGATGGAGGCAGCGCATACTGCCTATGACGCCAGAAATGCACTTACAAAAAAGGCTCGTGCTCTTGCAAAGTCAGATAAGAAAAAGTACGAGACCCTGAGCATTTCCTGCATCTTCAAGGACATCAACGGAGACAACGTCCCGGAACTTTTGTACTTCCGTCATTTTAACCGCGCAGAGGTTTTGGTATATCGCTATGATGCTCTTAAAAATACCGCAAAGCTTGTTAAGACAGACGCAGGCGAAAAGACTCTCGGCGGAGTCAGTGATATCCGTGTTCCCAAGAGCGGCAAGGGGATCGTTGTAAAGGTTTCCGGATCGGCATACTCAGGTGCAGTCATCACCTACACCCTTACCAAGGCAGGCAAACTCAAGACCGGAACCAAGTATGTTTATGATTACAGCAAAAAGAAGTATACGAAAAACGGCAAAAAAATAACCAAGGCTAAGCTTGACAAATATCTCGACAGCTATTATGCCCTGGACAGTATCGGTCAAAATACGGTTTTGTACGAGTAAGTCGTTAAAGACACTGCTATAAAAAAGAGGCACGCTCTGGAGGGCTCTCCAAGGGAGGTCCCGGGCGGCGTGCCTCTTTGATAATACTAAGCTACTACATCAGCGTAGTGCTCGTTTTCTTTGTAGAAATCAATGAGTTCCTCGATGCTCTTCTTGGGGAAGATGGCAGCGATCTCTTCGCTGTTATAAGCGTGCTCATAAAGTCTGCTCATTACAACCCATTCAGGGAGCTTGGTCTGGAAGACCATATTATCAATAAAGCTTTCCTTAAAGGACTTGCTCCTGGCAGTGTTATTTGATTCATCATACATCTGGGTCATGAGAAGTACCTTCTGGATGAACTTGGCAGGCATCAGGCAGTATCTGGCAGCGATGGAGATGCGGATCCAGTCCTCATCAGAAAAATTGTAGTTGCCTTTGTTTAATGCAGGATCGATGACTTTGCCCTTGATGCCGGCAAAGTATCCAACTACCGCAAGACACTTGCGATAATGAAGGATCCCACGTGGGCTCTGGCTATCAGAGATTTTGATATACATACGGCTCCCGCGCTCCTCATAAAGGATGTGAGGGCCGGCAGCAGGCGGATTGATGAGTTTGATCTCAGACACGATGCAGTCCTGACGCATCTTTGTTTCGAACTCTTTATAAACCATATCGGGCAGAGCAGAGATCTTGGTCCATTTGGTCTTGTTGGCAAAGATCATTCGCTTAAGTGCATTAGCTTCTTCAGGCGCGATGAGCGTAAAGATGTCTCCGTCCTTGGCAAGAAGATTTTCGATATCGGCCTTAAGTATCGTATTTCCCATTTTATTTCCTCCTTGAAGACTGCGTGTTTTATCCATGAAGTCGCGTATGACTTGTCGTTTGTTTTATGCATGACCATTTAGGCGTGCCCGCACATTATACTACGGTCTGTTTTAAACGACAATGAGCACAAATGATAGATAAAGAAAAAAAATGCCGGCCTAATTGGTAAAAAACCATGAGATTTGGTAAAATAAAGAAAAAACGAAAGGCTGGTATCCATATGGCAGAGCTGTTTGATATTATCATAGTTATTGCAGTAATACTGATCGCAGTGTCAGTTCAAAGCAAGAAAAAGGGAAGAGATAAGGGAACTGTGAAAAGGAGTTCATCATCGGCTCAAAGTATACAGAGCGCCGTTACTAATGCCGTTGTTCATGGTCACGATCATGTGGGCGATGCCCGTTCCGAGAAGGTGATCCATGCAGCACTTGACGGAGCCAAGCAGACAGGCCTTATCAATCTCAATGGCAAGCTTTATACAAGGGAGCAGCTGAGGGGACTGTGATTTAGCTGTGAAGTGGCGGTTTTAACAAGAAAACTCCAAAAAAGTGTAAACAAATGCACAATGAAAAAAACATAGGATCGTGTTATAATTTTAGTGTGAAGACCGAAATATATTATACAAGAATATAACTGTTGAAAGATTAACAGGAGGATAGAGATATGAAGAAATGGACACAGCCTTTGGCTACAGTAGAAAAGTTCGTTGCCAATGAGTATGTGGCAGCATGCTGGGCAATTTCCTGCCAGGTTCCTTATGAGAATGAAAGCGGATTTGATCCTTTTGCAGACGGCAATAAGAATTTACTCCATCGCAAGGATCATTGCGGCGCGGCTAATGGATTTACCGTATTCACAGATGAGAATAACGTACCTTACAAATTGGTTCATAATAAGGCAGGCGGATCCAGCCAGACAGCTGACCTCAGCGGAAGTATTTTTGAGGATGCCGGATTCAGTGTTCCGAAGGATATAAAATCCGTACAGATCGGAGAGACCATCTACATCCGTACTCAAAGTGGCAACAATAAGTGGCATCATCACGGAGTTGTAAGAGCGGATTCCAACCACTCATAAGGAAAATGCAGCAAGATAATCTACCTAAAATAGAATATCGGCTAGTACGAAGCCAACGCAAGACCATCGGTATCGAGATAACTCCCGATGGTCTTGTTATTGTGCGTGCGCCTAAAAGAGCTTCGAAAAGTACTATTAACGAGGTACTTCGGGAGCGCTATCAGTGGATCCTTGATCATCAAAAGAAGGCCATTGAGAGGAAAAAGGAAAAAGAGGACTATCTTTCTGAAGCAAAGCCGATTACAATAGAGGAAGTACGCGAACTGGCAGACCGTATGAGGGAGGAATTTGTTCCCAGGGTCCGCGAGTACGCTACCAGACTTGGTATCAACTACGGGGGTATTACCATCCGGAACCAGCGCACCAGATGGGGCAGCTGTTCATCTATCGGGAATTTGAATTTTAATTGTCTTTTGATGCTGACCCCTGTGGAAATACAGGATTATGTGATAGTGCACGAGCTGTGCCACAGAATAGAAATGAACCACTCAAAACGCTTCTGGCAGCTGGTGGAGTCGGCTATGCCGGACTACAAGGCCAGGAGAAAGTGGCTCAAGGATGAGGGGAAATACATTCTGATGCGGGCATTCTCTTCCGGATGAAATAAATTCAAACTCTCCGTTTTATACAATCCCATCTTTGACACCAAAAAGCCGCAAACCCTGTGATATGTACCCCCTTCCCTGGTTGTCCAGGAAAGGGGGTACATATCAGAGTCGAGAAATCGGCTCTTTTCTTTTGAACCTTAAAATTTAGAATTAACAAGTATTCTTTTTACCACGATGTCCGTCATCTCCCGCACCGACTCAGCATAACCGCCCCTTGCCCATTTCATGAAGATGCCGAAAAGACCGTACGCAAGATAATAGCTCTCGTATGTGTCCATGGCCTGCTCGGTATCGCTGTCGGTCGTGATAAGCTCATAGGCGGAAAGAATGGCCCCGTGATGCCCCTGCTCTATGATGAGATCATTCTTGTTGCGCATAGAATAGCAGAACTCAAAATACAGCTTCACGCGATAGCTGTCATTCAGCGGATGCTCCTTGAGCCTGTGCTCCCGCTCGTATTCAC
>JAEELH010000017.1 GCA_016288825.1 Lachnospiraceae bacterium
CTTTCTTTTCAACCTGCTTTACCAGAGGATCCTGCTTCAGACCTTCTTCCCTTTTTGTTGTTTCAACAAAAAGGGTTTTCTGTTTATTTAAAAGCTGTCCACCATCCATATATATTCCCCTTTAATTTTCGTCTAATGCAGTTATCCGCCGTCAACGATGGCTTTTTCCATGCGTCAGAATTATACGTTTTTAAGTACTCTTCTTCCGTAAGACCATTCTTATCTGCGGGTAGCGAAGTAGTATAAGCCCACTGAGCATCTACATCATTCTCATTTATTTTTCTTAATTCCATTTTTCAGTCCTTTCCGAAAAGCATCTCATCTCGCGGATCTCTTTTCAAGAACAAAAGGAATTCGCAAAGTAATGTTCCTTGGCATAAGCAAACACCTCATTAAAATTCTTTATCGCCTCTTTACTTGTCGGGTGCTTGGGTTCGCTCATGTCGAATGCATGATACATTCCCTCGTAGACATCAGCTTTGGCTTCTATGCCTGCAGCCTTGAGATCATCTATGTACTTGAGTGTCTCGCAATAGAAAGGCTCTGCAGTACATACGAATGTATAAGCAGGCGGAAGGTTAGAATAATCCGTCTGCCTGGAAGGAGCTGCATAGGGCGAGACATCCTTCTTTACATCTTTTCTCAAATATACAGCCCAAGCCTGATGATTCCTTCTGGTATTCCAGACCTTGGCATGATTGTCTCTTGAACTGTCTGTATCGAAATTGTCTATCATTGGATAAAGCGGCATTTGAAAAGCGATCTTCACTTTGCCCTTATCTCTTGCAAGCATCGAGACAGCTGCCGCCAGTCCGCCTCCCGCACTTTCTCCGCCAACCATTATCTGATCCGGGTTGATTCGCAGCTCTTTTGCATGATCCTTAATGTACAAAAGCGTGGCATAACAATCATTAAGTGCTGTCGGATAAGGATGGAAAAGAGACAGATGATACCCCGGAGCTATAACAACCGCACCGTGATTTCTTACAAGATCTGCTGCACGCCCAATATACGCCATCTCTTTCATTCCGGTCATATATCCGCCGCCGTGTATCCACATGACTCCCGGAGCATTTACAGGTTCAGTTAAAGGTTTCAATATCAAAAGAGGAATCCTGAGTCCGTTTGCTTTAATATGAATCCGCTCACTGCGAATCCCTTTAGTACTAAAACTGTACATTAGACATTTTCCCTTTCTTTCATCTTTCTATACAGCCTGACAGCAATAAATCCACTTACCAAAGCCCAGAATCCGGCCCAGACCTCAGCTGACCAAAGCGGTACTACACCTCTTTGATACAGTGTTGCAAACGTATCCATCAACATGTGTATGAGTATTGCCAAAGGGAGGTATCTTTTTCTTCCACTGACTACACCGTAAAAAACAATGACCGTGAGCGAAATGTGCAAGAGCATCGCAAATACACGCTCAATGACATTCATGACCATCATACCGTAACCAAACGTTGCAGCAGACTGAACAACCGGAAGTGCAGCGGATGCTGTTTCTTCAGTGATATTAAGGGCCTTAAGCGCAACATCTATGGGACCTGTTGAGAACATGACAGCAACAACAAGACAGGTAATAAGCGATGGCAGAATAACAGCCAATATTTCTATACCTCCGTGTCCTATGCCGTACAAAACCGAGTTTTCCGGGGTACGATTCTTTTTCATGATGCATTTGAGGACTATATGTCTTCCGCACTCCTCAAAAACACCGGCCATCGTGACTCCGTAAAGCACGTAAGCAGCTGTGTTTCCGGTGATAAACCTGGAAACGGGATTATCCATTATGATGCAGAAATAATGAACACCTAGCTCCAGTACACGGGCGGAAATATAGAATCCCAGAATTCCCGCTACAAGATAGCTGATGTTTATCTGCTGTTTATTCTTCATGTACCAATAGATGAAGAAACCTACAGAAATCACGATAAACAGAATGATTGTGATAGACAGCGCAGGAATGCTGCTTTTTCCAATTACAATGTTCTCGAACTCAGCCACATTATCACCCCCAACAAATATCTGTACTAGTTAAAAAATCCTTTTCCCATCTCATAGAGGTCAGGTGATCTACCCCGAGCGACCTATGTCGGTTCAGGGCTTCGTAGGACTTTAACAACCCTACTGGATAATCATACTACAATCCGTGGTACAATCACAAACTGATATTGGCTTATACGTTTAATAAACATATAGTCAGAAAACGGAAGCAACCCGTCGGATTGCTTCCACATAAATCTAAAAAAATATAGAATACCCATATTTACAGAAAAATTTCAAACTCTCATTAGCACCCTTTGCCATCTATACCACAGGCTGCTCCAGACTTACCGGGATAAACAATCTCAATACCCTGATCTGCAAAATAGTTTTCCCAATCCAAAGTGAGCTTTCCATCGTCTGTTAAGAGCGCGGGGATTCCTATATATCCTTTGGTCTTGGCATCATTAAAAATCTCCTCATTATCACGGAGCTTTAAAAACTCTTTCATGCCCTTGAGGCTCTTTGTGATATCGATATTATCGTATTCTATATTGTTCCTGTCCAGATTGTACTTGCACTCAATACAGTCAGGGCATAATTCACTTCCATATACCTTTAACATACGTACTGCTCCTCTTCTTGGCATCTTATACTATGGCTCATCCGAGTCATTAATCCACGCAAGGCAAGAAGAATATGCTTGTGTTTAGAATGTGCAAAAGGATTGTGATAGGCCTGATAGGTTCGATAGCCCTGATTGTTTTGACAGGATCAATGCCTCTCGTAATCGTTCTCAAATCGTTCGCAAAATCTGCCTGAAAAAGCCGCAAAAGATACCATCCAAAAATGCCATATAAAGGGGCTTTGAAAGCCTGGTCGCAGCCGATGCAGCCGCCACCTCTGAAAGCTTGGTAAAGGTCAGGATCATTCCTTTTTGCCCAACTCCAAAAGTGCCTCTTTGTCAATAGCCGGACTGTACAGATACCCCTGATATAAAAGGCATCCGATCTGCTCCAGCGCCTGTTTTTGCTCCTCAGTCTCCACAAACTCAGCCAAAACCTTGAAGTCCAGTGATTTCGACAGGTAAACTATGGAGTTTATGATCTCCTTTGTCCTGTCATTACTCAGGATGGACTTTACCAGATTACCGTCCAGCTTAACCAGGTCAAACTGGTTGTGCTGCAGATACTGAAGAGAAGTATGTCCCATGCTAAAGTCATCCAGCGCAAATGTATATCCAAAGGACCTTATCTTTTTAATGAGATTGCCCGTCTCTTCGTAAGTAACCAGCTCCGTCTCCTCTGTGATCTCTAGACAGATATTCCCTGGCTTGGGCACATACCTCCGCGCCAGGTCCACGAAAA
>JAEELH010000215.1 GCA_016288825.1 Lachnospiraceae bacterium
GAGCATGTGTAAATAAATGCTCGTTACAGTATTCATGCGAGCCTGCGCACTTGGAACAAAAGCGGAAGTCCAGTTCCGGATTTGTGATCTCTGTACGACCGCAGATATCACACTTATGTCTTGCGGAATTCCTGCTGGCCATATTCCTGCGCGCAGCTTCAAAAACATCCGGATTTCCATTGCCCGAAGCGCTTGTATTGTCCGAATTCGTACTATGGCCAAATCCTCGGAAGGTACTGCCAAAGCCACCCTGGCCTCTCTGCTGGGCGCCTCTATCATAAGCCCGTCTGAAGTCTGCCTGTCTTTTCATTTCCCTGGGATCGATCCTTCGGTGGTCCCTGGTCATAAGGAAGAATACCAAGAAGTTCAAAAGGGATGCGATGATGATCGCTCTTCTTCCCCAGTCGGAACTAATAAAATCAACCACGATAAACGCAGCGTATACTGCAGCCAGCCACTTCATCTTGATGGGGATCAGGAAATAAAGCATAACCCTTTCATCCGGAAAGATGGTTGCAAAAGCCAGAAAGATACCCATATTGATGTAATATGTGGAAACGGAAAAACCCATGGTATAGGTTGGATCACCAAGTGCATACATGATCCCGTAAGTAATAAAAGCCCCAAGGATAGTGAAGATGATACCACCAAAGATATAAACATTAAAACGGAAGGTTCCCATGATCCTTTCCAGTGACATACCCAACTGATAATAAAACAACATCATGATGAGTACGAAAAGAATATTGGTAAATGACGGCGGGATCAGAACCCATGACAGTATCCTGTATATCTGCCTCGGATCGGCCACAATATATGCCGGCTCCAAGATCATGGCGTTGATCATACTAAGACCGCCAAAAGCCCCACCGGCCATTTGTCCGATGAAATATAAAAGATACCCTATGGCATAACCGCCCAAAATATATCTGATAAGACCGGGGATAGCAAATTTCCCGATCTTTCTTTCAAGCTTGTCCAGCATAATAATTGTCCTTTTCTTTCCCTTAAATGCACTCTTAACATTATATAATACTCTTATTAAAAGTCAACAAAGTATCTTATTAAAAGTGCTACTCGATATTAAGCAGTTTTTGGACAAGTTTTACACACTCTGAAGCGTCCTCGGAATAACCGTCTGCCCCGATCTCATCGGAATATTCCTGAGTGATACAGGCACCGCCCACTACGATCCTGGCCTTGCATCCCTTTTCCTTTGCCAGTTCAACAACAGTCTTCATGTGGACCATGGTGGTTGTCATAAGAGCTGAAAGTCCGATAACGGACGCATTTTCAGCCAAAGCAGTATCCACTATAACCTCAGCAGGTACATCCTTGCCCAGATCGATCACGTTGTAACCGTAGTTTTTAAGCATAAGGGCAACCAGATTCTTGCCGATATCGTGAATGTCACCCTCAACGGTAGCAATGACCACGGTTTCCTTTTTCTCGGATCCTGCTTCTTCCATAAGGGGTTCCAGAACGGACACAGCTGCCTCCATAGCTCCTGCACCCGCGATCAGCTGAGGAAGGAAATAAAGCTTCTCGTCATAAAGCCTCCCCACCTCGTTGATGCCCGGGATCAAGAACTCATCCAGGATCATCTTGGGGGTCTTACCTGCATCAAGTTTTACTTGGGTTTCATTTTTTATATTGTCGCTGTCTCCTCTAACAACACATTTGAAAAGAGGATCCATGTCCTCATCAGAGGGCTTGTCCGATGTCGTACTCTTCTTTTTAGTTCCTGCGCCTCCGGAAAGATCCGCCTCCGGAAGAGCGATATACCTGTCGGATGCTCCCGGGCGCTGCATCAGCATATCCGTTGCAAGAGCTGTATATATCAGCAGGTCCTGGGAAGGATTGGCAATGGCCATTGTCAGTCCCCGGCTTATGGCAACCGATAAAAACGCTGTATTTACAAAAGGCCTCTGGGGTAATCCAAAGGAAATATTGGAAAGACCGCAAATAGTGGGCAGACCTCTCTGTCTGCAGTGGTCTAACGTTGCAAAACACTTTTGGGCCGCATCAGGCTCTGCACCGGCTGTAGCCACAAGAAGATCCACTATCACGTCATCCTCAGAAAGTCCCTCCTCCCTGGCTGCCTCCAGTATCTTGTCGATATTGGCATGCTTTTCCTCCATGGACTTAGGTAGTCCGGACTCGGACAAGGGAAGCAGGATGAACATGGCTCCGTACTTTTTTGCTATACGAAGCATGGTCCTCATCTTGGGCTCCTCCGCTGAAATGGAATTCATAAGGGCCCGGCCGGGATACTGTCTCAGGGCGGCTTCCATAACTTCCGGATAACTGGTATCTATGCTAAGAGGAAGGTCTACAGTAAAAGTAACCTCCTCAATAGCACGAAGCATAGTCTCTTTTTCATCTATGCCACTGGTTCCCATATTCACATCAAGGATGGATGCGCCTTTTTCCTCCTGCTCTCTTGCAAAATTCTTGACGATATCCATCTTTCCCTCGCGGAGTTCTGCCGCAAGAGCCTTTTTACCTGTAGGATTTATCCTTTCTCCCACAATGATAAATGCACCATCGGGATCTATTTCCTGCACACCCCGCTCCGATGCGATAACTCTTTTTACCTCGGGAGCGGGACGTTTTACTTCATGCTGAAAAAGCCTGTCATGTAAAGATTTGATATGACCCGGAGTTGTTCCGCAGCATCCTCCCAGAATGGAAGCACCTGCATCTGCCAGAAGTTCCATCTCAGCAGCAAAATCCTCAGGTCCCATTTGGTACACGCTCTCACCGTTTATCAGTTCCGGGAGGCCCGCATTGGGCTTGGCGATAATGGGAACACGGGATACCCTTCTCATTTTTTCCACAAGAGGAACCATGTCGGAAGGACCTGTTGAACAGTTAAGTCCCACTGCATCTGCCCCCAAGCTCTGAAGCGTTACAACTGCCGCATCCGGAGGAGTTCCGTAAAGGCTGCGGCCGTCATCATTGTAGGTAAGGGTTACCATGACCGGAAGGTCACAGATCTCCCTTATAGCGATAAGGGCCGCTCTGGACTCTGCCAGCGACATCATAGTCTCAATAACAAAAAGGTCGACCCCTTCCTGCAGAATGGCATCAACCTGTTCCTTGTAGATATCAACGAGAGTCTCGAACTCACAGTCTCCCAGGGGTTTTAATGAAACACCTGTCATGGTAAGATCTCCCGCCACCAGGGCTTTGCCACCGGCAGCTTTTCTTGACAGTCTTACCATCTCTCTGTTGATCTCGATCAGTTCTTTTTCTAGTCCGTATTCGGACAACTTAGTCCTGTTTGCTGTAAAAGTCGGAGCATAAAGGATGTCTGTTCCGGCTACCACGTACTCCTCCTGAAGCCGGACTATAACTTCAGGATTTTTCCTTATCCAGTCCTCCGGACAGACGCCGCCGGTAAGACCGGCCTTCATAAGGTTGGTTCCGGTAGCGCCATCCAGAAAAACTATTCTGTTTTCACAAAGTTCTCTAAAGCCTTCTCTGGTCATCAAATATTTTTAACCTTTGCAATATCTACTAAATTGAATTCCTTAACTCCGCTCTCAAGGCTGGTAGCCAGTGCATTGGCAGTATCCAGAGATGTGATGCAGTAAACACCTGTCTCAATGGCGTTACGTCTTATCAAAAATCCGTCCCTGTTTTTATCACCATGTCCCTGAGTGGGAGTATCTATAACAAGATCGATCCTGTGTCCCAAAATAAGGTCCATTACGTTGGGTGACTCCTGGGTGATCTTGTTGACCCAGAAGGCATCAACTCCGTGAGCCTGCAGATACTTTGCCGTGGATCTGGTTGCATAGATCTTGTATCCCAGTGCCGCAAAACGCTTTGCCACACCAACAGACTCCGGCTTATCCTTATCCGAAACAGTCATGATCATCTGCTTATGCTTGGGAAGTGTAACTCCGGCACCTATGAAAGCCTTGTAAAGAGCCTCATCAAAGGACTCAGCTATACCAAGGCACTCTCCTGTTGACTTCATCTCCGGTCCCAGAGATACCTCTGCGCCGCGAAGCTTTTCAAAGGAGAAAACAGGCATCTTGATGGCAATATACTTGCTCTCGGGAGCCAATCCTCCCTTATATCCCATTCCGGACAAAGTCTCTCCAAGAATTACTCTGGTTGCCAGATCTACGATGGGGATTCCAGTAACCTTACTGATGTAGGGAACCGTCCTTGAGGATCTGGGGTTGACCTCGATAACATAAACATCATCACCTGTGACGATGAACTGGATATTGATAAGACCTCTGACATGAAGCTCTGCCGCCAGTTTTCTTGTAGCGTCCGTGATCTTTGCCTTGATCTCGTCGCTGATGGTGGGCGCAGGATAAACCGATATGGAATCTCCGGAATGAACACCGGTCCTCTCGATATGCTCCATAATACCCGGAATAAGGATCTCCTCTCCGTCACATACGGCATCGACCTCGATCTCCTTACCCTCCAGATATTTGTCAACCAGGATGGGATGATCCTGAGCTATCCTGTTGATGATCTCCATGAACTGTCTGATATCGTTGTCATTCCAGGCAATCTGCATTCCCTGTCCACCGAGAACGTATGAAGGACGAACAAGCACGGGATAGGTAAGACGATGAGCAACCTCCAAAGCCTCCTCCGTGGTAAATACCGTACCGCCGGCAGCTCTGGGGATCCCTGTTTTCTCAAGGACCTCATCAAAAAGTTCTCTGTCCTCTGCACGGTCCACATCCTCGGCCTTGGTTCCGAGAATAGGAACTCCCATGCGCATAAGATCCTCTGTAAGCTTGATGGCTGTCTGGCCGCCAAACTGTACAACCGCACCGTCGGGACGCTCAATATCTACGATACTCTCCACATCCTCCGGAGTAAGAGGTTCAAAATAAAGCTTGTCTGCTATGTCAAAATCCGTACTTACTGTCTCCGGGTTATTGTTGATGATAATGGTCTCATAACCCTCTTTTGAAAAGGCCCAGGTACTATGAACACTGCAGTAATCAAATTCGATTCCCTGACCGATACGGATAGGGCCGGAACCAAGTACCAGGATCTTTTTGGGGTGATCCCCGGGATCTCTTGAAGCATCCTTTTCACCTGCTTCGTCTTCGCTTCCGAAAACCGAGTAATAATAAGGGGTTGCAGCCTCAAACTCAGCTGCACAGGTATCTACCATCTTGTATGCTGCGCGGATGCCGAATTCCATTCGCTTAGAACGGATCTCAGCAGCGCTCATTCCAGTAAGAGTTGAAAGATAACTGTCGGGGAAATGCATCCTTTTAGCTTCTTTTAAAAGTTCCTCGGAAAGTTCCTCACTTTTAAGTCTCTTTTCAAGCTCTGTGATACGGGCTATCTTGTCGATAAACCAAAGATCGATACTTGTTATCTCATGAAGCTTATCCTGAGAAACTCCTCTTCTGAGAGCCTCTGCCAGCCTGTAGATCCTGCGGTCATCAACTATAGGAAGTTCAGCCATAAGATCTGAATCCGAAAGCGTACTTATCTCCGGAAGGTTAAGAGACTCCACATGCTGCTCAAGGGATCTGATAGCTTTCATCAAAGCTCCCTCAAAGTTATCACAGATACTCATTACCTCTCCGGTTGCCTTCATCTGTGTAGTAAGCGTCCTTTTTGCTGAAAGGAACTTGTCAAAAGGCAGTCTGGGTATCTTGACTACGCAGTAATCGAGCATGGGCTCAAAGGATGCGTAGGTCTTTTTTGTGATGGCATTGGGTATCTCATCAAGTGTATAACCCAAAGCGATCTTTGCAGCAACCTTGGCAATGGGATATCCCGTAGCCTTGGAAGCAAGTGCAGATGAACGGCTAACTCGGGGATTGACCTCA
>JAEELH010000216.1 GCA_016288825.1 Lachnospiraceae bacterium
CATGTAGGAAGCTTGCCGGAATACTTCTCGATCATCCATGCAAGTGTACGCTCATAGCAGCCCATGGATGTACGATGAATGATGTAAGGACGCTTCTTTTCTCCATCCTTATCGGTGTACTCCATATCATATCTCTCAGCCAGGAACATATCCAGCTGGATGGTGATCATGGTATCTTCCTTGCCGTAGACATTTTTAGCCTGGATGTCAAGTTTCGGACCATAGAAAGCAGCCTCACCGGCAACCTCTGTATATTCAAGTCCGATCTCATCCAGAATGACCCTCATGGCATCCTGAACCTTGTCCCAATCCTCCGCTGTACCCAGATACTTGTCTGCGTTCTCGGGATCCCACTTGGACATACGGTAAGTAACCTCATTTTCAAGACCAAGAGTCGTCAGACAATACTTTGCCAGCTTAACGCAGTTCTTAAATTCCTCATCGATCTGCTCCGGTGTACATACCAGATGACCCTCGGAAATAGTAAACTGACGAACTCTGGTGAGTCCATGCATCTCTCCCGAATCCTCATTTCTAAACAGTGTGGATGTCTCACCCATCCTGTAGGGAAGATCGCGGTATGACTTTGGACGTGCCTTGTAAACAAAATACTGGAAGGGGCAGGTCATGGGACGAAGTGCATATACATCGCTGTCCTCATCCTGCTCAAGAGAACCGAAGTCCTCGATACCGCGAACCTCACGCTCTGCCTGACGCTTAGCCTCCTCCTCGGAAAGCTCCTTCTCATTCATAAGGAACATACCGTCCTTATAGTGATACCAGTGATCGGAGATCTTGTACAAAGTGGACTTTGCCATATAGGGAGTACGAGTACGGACATATCCCCACTCATAATCCTCCAGATCCTCGATCCAGCGCTGAAGCTTCTGGATGATCTTGGTTCCGTGGGGCATGAAAAGAGGAAGTCCCTGTCCGATAACATCAACCGTGGTAAAGATATCCATCTCACGACCCAGCTTGTTGTGGTCACGGTTTCTTCTGTCTGCCAGCTCTGCCAGATAAACCTCAAGCTCATCCTTTGTGGCAAAAGCTGTACCATAGATACGTGTAAGCATCTTGTTATGCTCGTCACCTCTCCAGTAAGCACCTGAAGAAGATGTAAGCTTGAATGCCTTGATAACTGACTTTGAGATCTTCATAAGGTGAGGGCCTGCGCATAGATCAACAAAACCGTCTCCCTGCTCATAGAAAGAAATGACCGCATCCTCGGGAAGATCCCGGATAAGCTCTACCTTGTAAGGCTCCTCTCTCTTTTCCATAAGCTCGATAGCTTCCTGTCTGGGAAGTTCAAATCTCTTGAGAGCGGCGCCCTCCTTGATGATCTTTTTCATCTCTGCCTCAATGGCATCCAGATCATCTCTGGAGAATGACTGGGACTCAAAATCATAGTAGAATCCCTCGTCGATAGCCGGGCCTATAGCCAGCTTTGCCTCAGGAAAAAGGTTTTTAACCGCCTGAGCAAGAATATGGGATGTGGTATGACGAAGTGTACGAAGTCCGTCAGGATCGGAAACTGTCAGTATCTCAAGATCCGAGTCCTCCGAGATCTCTGTACGAAGATCTACAACCTCTCCGTTAACCCTGCCTGCGCAGGCTGCTCTGGCAAGTCCTTCACTGATATCCAAAGCGATATCATATACAGACATAGCCGATGAATACTCCTTGACGGAGCCGTCCTTAAGTGTGATTTTCATAATTCTCCTTTCCCCGGAAACTGTTTTTCAAAAGAAAAAAGCGTCCCGGACAATCAAAATCAGACTGCCAGGGACGCTTATCGCGCGGTTCCACCCTGATTACCTCTGTAAAACAAAGGTCACTCATTAGGCTTTTAACGGGGCCAACCGGGCTGTATTAGAGCCACTCAAAGGTGGTCTTCGGCAGGGTTCGTCTGCGACATCTCAGCTACGCCGCTCTCTGTAAGGCGAGGTATCCTGCTTACTTTCCTTCTCAACGTTTTACAGTGCTTATATTAATAAATTAAAAAGATGTTCGTCAAGAGAAAAATTAGCCAATGTTTAAAGGCTCAGCGCCCTTTTTACCGTGACAAAATTTATACTTTTTGCCACTACCGCAAGGACAGGGATCATTACGTCCAACCTTGATGGTGTTAACAACGGTTCCGGACTTCTTCTGCTCCATATAGAGCTGGTGCTGAGTATCCTTGTCAAAGATATCATCCCACTGAGGCAGATTGTAAAGCCAGTCTGCACGGGCATCTACCATGTTCATGTAGAGCTTTTTGGTATCAAAGTCAAGAGATACTACCGTATCCTCTTCCATCTCGTCTATAGGATTGGGCTCCTTAAGGCTTTCATTGATACCATCCAAAAATCCCGCCATCTCCAAAAGTGAGATCTCAAAGGTCTCTGCAAGAGCCTTGACCGAATCCTTGTAAACCTTACCGGGATCGGAAAGAAGGATCTCGTAAACCTTTTTCTCCTTTGCAAAATAATCATCCCAGAACTTCTCAAGAGTTTTTCTGTCCTGTTTTTCGTTATATGCTATCGCTTTCCATTCATCAAGCAGTGCCATCGTCTTCTCCTTTTACTTCAATTTCCTCCGGCATATTGATCTCTCCCTTGCCCTGTGAAAGACGCAGGAACATACCCACCAGCCAGATCAAAATGGGTACCGTCACCATCGCAACAAATGATATCTTAAGATAGGTATAGGTCTCGGGATCATCGAATATCGCTGCCAAAAGTACAGCCAAAAACAACAGCACCAAAAGCACTACACCCACAATGGCCAGTATCTTTCTCGCCTTTTTCATAGTATCACCTCTTGCGGTAGATTATATCCTCTCTGGAGGGTCCGTTGGATATCATAGTAATGGGATATCCGATCCTCTCCTCAATAAACTCAATATATCTGCGACAATTCTCAGGAAGCTGATCATATTCTTTGATGCCCCTGATGTCACACTTCCATCCGGGAAGCTCGGTAAGTACCGGCTTAGCCTTTTCAAGAAGCGCCGTCACCGGGAACTCTGTAGTCCTCTCACCATCGATCTCATACTCAGTACATACAGGAATGGTATCAAGATATCCGAGAACATCAAGTACTGTAAATGCTACATCCGTAGTACCCTGAAGTCTGCATCCGTACTTACTTGCAACACAGTCAAACCAGCCCATACGTCTGGGACGACCTGTTGTAGCACCGTACTCTCCGCCATCTCCACCACGGCGTCTCAGTTCATCAGCCTCATCACCAAAGATCTCGCTTACAAAAGCTCCCGCTCCTACTGCAGATGAATAAGCCTTACATACTGTAACGATCTGCTTGATCTCATAAGGCGGGATGCCGGCACCGATAGCACCGTAGCCTGCAAGTGTGGACGAAGATGTAACCATGGGATAAATACCGTGATCAGGATCTTTGAGTGTTCCAAGCTGGCCCTCAAGAAGAACTGTCTTGCCCTCTTTAAGCGCCTTGGACAAAAACAGTGAAACGTCGGCAACATAAGGCTCGATCATATCTCTGTACTCACAAAGAGTTTTGAAGAGTTCATCCTGATCGATGGGATCCTTATGATAAAGATGCTCCAGCATTACATTCTTTTTCTCACAAACAGATTCGATCTTGTCCCTGAGACGATCCTCATCGAAAAGCTCGCTTACCTGGAAACCGATCTTGGCATACTTGTCTGAATAAAAAGGTGCTATACCTGACTTGGTGGAACCAAAGGACTTTTTACCAAGTCTCTCCTCTTCATACTCATCAAAAAGAATGTGGTAAGGCATAACGATCTGCGCCCTGTTGGATACCAGGATCCTGGGTTCGGGAACGCCCCTGTCGGTTATCGACTTGATCTCATTGACAAGTACCGGGATATTAAGGGCAACACCGCTGCCGATCACGCTTGTGGTGTGACTGTAAAATACTCCGGAAGGAAGTGTATGAAGAGCAAACTTGCCGTAATTATTGACAATGGTATGACCCGCATTAGCTCCTCCCTGAAAACGTACGATGATATCTGCATTTTCGGAAAGCATATCGGTTATCTTACCTTTGCCCTCGTCTCCCCAGTTTGCTCCAACAACTGCTTTAACCATATTGACCTCTTTCTTATATGTCCTGTATCGGACTTATTGAAGTAGTTATAGCCAACGATCCCGGTCCTATGTGACATGCCACCACAAGTGAAAGGGGATCGATAATTATCTTTTTATCGGGGAATCTCGCCCGAACCTCGTCTCTAAACTCCACTGCTGCATCATAATTACAGGTATGAGCTATCGAGATCACACAGTTTTTGCCCTCGGGATCATTAAAACGATCAGTCATATCGGACACGATAGCATCAAGCATTGTAGCTCTGGCCTGCTTAAGGGTCCTGGCCTGTGCGAATTTATCAAGTTTTTCTCCCTGGATCTGCAGGATGGGCTTGATTCGAAGGAGAGAACCTATAGCTGCTGCCGCAGGAGTGATACGTCCTCCCTTTTTAAGATACTTCAGGGTATCCACCATTATATAGATAGATGACTCCAGAGCGTGCTCCTCCAGATAATCCCTGATCTCGGATGCGCTCTTACCCTGATCGGCCATAGCTTTTGCCTCAAGGGCAGAAAGCTTCATTGTAACAGAAATGCGCTGATTATTAACAACGAAAACCCGATCTTCATAATCATCATCCCTTGCCATGACCATAGCGGTCTCGCATGATGATGACAAGCCGCTGGACAAAGGTATATATATAACCTCGTCATACTCCTCAAGAAGTTCGTCCCATTTATCAAGAACATCTCCGACAAGAGGCATGGATGTGTGGATCTCCTTGTCCGCTGCCTGAAGTTCATAGAACCTGTCATGATCAAGATCAATTCCCTCGTAATAAAGTCTGTCGTCGATGTAAAACGGTGTAGGTATAAGATAGATACCGGCAGCCTCTGCCTCAGTGTTAGAGAAGCCACTGTTGGTATCGGTAAGGATTGCAACGCTCAAGGGGTTACCTCCGCTATTGTGCTAATAGAAATCTACATACGGAGGATATTTTATCATAAAGGAGGGTTAGATACAAGGAGATAAATTCTACATAAATAGGTCAAAATATAAACGCTATATTTACGCATAAAAAACCTATGGAAATCCCCCATAAGAAATTTCCATAGGTACATAATGTCGGTAAAAGGAATATCTAATTAGTACATCCCACCCATACCAGGTGCGCCGCCTGCAGGCATCGGAGGCTCGGGCTCCTTGATGTCAGCTACGACAGACTCGGTAGTAAGAAGTGTTGATGCAACAGAATTTGCATTCTGAAGTGCGCTTCTTGTAACCTTTACAGGATCAAGGATACCGGACTTAACCATATCAACATACTCTTCCTTGTATGCATCAAAGCCCTCGCCAACCTTGGACTCCTTAACCTTGTTAACTACAACTGCACCATCGAGACCTGCGTTCTCAACGATGTAGAAAAGAGGCGCCTCAAGAGCCTTAAGGATAACATTGGCTCCTGTCTTCTCGTCTCCCTCAAGACTATCAGCAAGCTTTGCAACATCCTCCTGTGCATGGATGTAAGCGCTTCCGCCTCCGGAGATGATTCCCTCTTCAACAGCTGCGCGGGTTGCGTTAAGAGCATCCTCCATACGCATCTTTGCTTCCTTCATCTCAGTCTCGGTAGCTGCACCAACGCGGATAACTGCTACGCCGCCGGCAAGCTTTGCAAGACGCTCCTGCAGCTTCTCCTTATCGAACTCTGATGTTGTCTCCTCAATCTGCTTACGGATCTGAGCAACTCTTGCATCGATGTCAGCCTTGCTGCCCTCGCCGTCAACGATGACTGTGTTCTCCTTCTGAACCTTAACGCTCTTAGCATGACCAAGCTGATCAATGGTAGCGTCCTTAAGCTCAAGGCCAACCTCCTCAGAGATCACTGTACCGCCTGTAAGGATGGCGATATCCTGAAGCATCTCCTTACGACGATCGCCGTATCCGGGAGCCTTAACTGCAACAACGTTGAAAGTTCCGCGAAGCTTGTTAAGGATAAGAGTAGTAAGGGCCTCACCCTCAACATCCTCAGCGATGATGAGAAGTCTCTTGCCGCTCTGAACGATCTGCTCGAGAAGAGGAAGAAGATCCTGGATATTGGAGATCTTCTTGTCTGTTATAAGGATGTAGGGATCCTCAAGAACTGCCTCCATCTTCTCCATATCTGTAGCCATGTAAGCGGAAATATAACCGCGGTCAAACTGCATACCTTCAACCAGATCAAGCTCTGTCTGCATGGTCTTGGACTCCTCGATAGTGATAACACCATCATTGGAAACCTTTTCCATAGCATCGGCGATCATATCGCCAACCTCGTCAGAACCTGCAGAGATAGCTGCTACTCTGGCGATCTGATCCTTACCTGTAACCTTCTTGGACATCTTTACAAGAGAGTCAACAGCTGTATCTGTTGCCTTCTTCATACCCTTACGAAGAACGATGGGATTAGCACCTGCTGCAAGGTTCTTGATACCCTCTTTTACCATAGCCTGTGCAAGAACAGTAGCTGTAGTAGTACCATCACCCGCAACGTCATTGGTCTTGGTAGCAACTTCCTTAACAAGCTGAGCGCCCATGTTCTCAAAACGGTCCTCAAGCTCAATGTCCTTGGCAATAGTAACACCGTCGTTTGTGATGGTGGGTGCGCCATAAGACTTATCAAGAACTACGTTACGTCCCTTGGGTCCAAGGGTAACGCGAACTGTATTCGCAAGCTTATCTACGCCGGCCTGCAGAGCCTCTCTGGCCTGTGCGCCGTACTTAATATCCTTTGCCATTTTCTTCCTCCTTAATCTTCAACAATTGCCAGAATATCATCCTGCTTGATGATGATGTACTCTTCGCCCTCAAGCTTGACATTGGTTCCTGCATACTTGGAATAGATTACCTTCTGTCCCTTCTTGACCTGCATGGCAACTTCCTTACCGTCAACCATTCCACCGGGGCCTACTGCGATAACCTCTGCCTCCTGAGGCTTCTCCTGAGCTGAGCTTGCAAGTATGATTCCGGACTTTGTTGTCTCTTCTGCCTCAAGCTGCTTAACTACAACCCGATCAGAAAGCGGTACTAACTTCATCTTTGCTTCCTCCTTTATAAATAAATAATAATTTTCTTATCTGTTAGCACTCAACAAGAAAGAGTGCTAATCAACAAACCCTATAATAGTTATGAGAGTAAAAACTTGCAACCATGATAATTCGTCAATATCAGCCATCTATCATGTGTATGCTCGTTAATACTCTCATATACTCTCATTTTCTCAATTATGCTTATCTTTTGGTCCCTCGACCGTCTCTCTTACCTATGTGAAGCCTTGAAAGAGACACCTCTCCGCCGTTGGCCTTGATCTTTTTCTCATCTCCTGAGGACAGGATAAAGGCATCCTTAAGCTTCTCGTTGGCTGCAACCTTCATGCCTCGGTTTCCGGCTGCCGTTTTATGAAGAAGCGGAACCTGATCCGCTGAAAGTCTGAGGAAATAGTCCTTATCCGAATGAAGTACTACTGTATCCTCACCCGAAAGTATACCTACACAGATTACCTCATCACCGGAGCCTGAAAGCTTGGTCGCAGCTGCACTTCGCCTTGCAACATCAAACTCCTCTCCCATTACGGTCTTGATCATACCCTTTTTGCTTGCAAAGAATACAGGCTTACCTATGATGTTGGGAAGGGCCTCGATAAACAAAGCTTCTTCCTTGGAACTGTCAAAGTTGGATACATTATCAATGGGAGCTCCCTTGTCCCTGAACTTTCCGAAAGGAAGATCCAGGACCTTGATGGTATGTAGCTGTCCTGTGGAAGAAAACAAGCAGAGCCTGTCGATATTCTTGCAGAAGATTATCTTTTTGCTCTCATCCTCCGCAGTCTCCTGATTTCTCTCATAAGTAGCCGGATCGATGACCCTGGCATATCCGAAGCGGTCTACAAGGACCACAACATCCTCTTCCTGAATGGGCTTTTCTTCAAAAACAGCCTCGGCAACATTGTCGATATGCGTTCTGCGAGGAGTAGCATACTCCTTTTTAACTGCCTTAAGGTCATTAATAATAACCTTTGTCATGGAAGACCTGTTCTCAAGGATATCCTTGTAAGTTGCGATATTGGCAAGGGTCTTATCGTGCTCTTTCATAAGAGCCTCGATCTCCAGACCAATGAGCTTGTACAGACGCATCTCAAGGATCGCTGTTGCCTGTCTCTCGGTGAAACGAAGCTTTTTTGCGTCCTTTTCGGAAGCCTTGGTCTTGAACCTGATCCCCTCGGTAATGCCCTGAGTGAGACAGCCCTTTGCCATCTTCAGGTCCTTGGATCCCCTGAGGATCTCTATGATCAGATCGATAACATCACAGGCAGCGATAAGTCCTTCCTGGACCTCCCGCTTCTCCTCTTCCTTGGCCAGAAGAGAAGTATACTTTCTGGTAGCCAGCTCATACTGGAAATCCACATGGTGCTTGATGATGGGAATGATACCCATAGTTTCAGGACGTCCGTTGGCAACTGCCAGCATATTGACGCCAAAGGTATCCTCCAGCCTTGTCTTTTTATAAAGAAGATTACAGAAATTATCCGTATCCGCACCCTTTTTGAGTTCAATTACGATGCGGATGCCCTCCTTGGAGGACTGATTGGAGATATCTGTAATATCCGTAGTATCCTTTTTATCAGCTAGAGCAGCCACGTCAGCAAGGAATTTGCCGATATTGGCTCCAACCATGGTATAGGGGATCTCGGTGATAACTACCCTCTTTTTACCGCCCTTAACATCCTCTACCTTGACTTTACCGCGAAGCTTTATCTTACCGCTTCCGGTGGAGTAGATCCCAAGAAGCTCATCCTTGTTGATAACGATACCTCCTGTAGGAAAGTCCGGTCCCGGGATTACTTCCAGCATCTCGGCAGTGGAGATATTTGGATTCTTCATGTAGGCAATAACACCATCGATAACCTCACCGAGATTGTGGGTAGGGATAGAAGTTGCCATACCTACCGCGATACCCTCAGCACCGTTGACAAGAAGGTTGGGAACTCTGACAGGAAGTACCGCCGGCTCCTTTTCAGTCTCGTCAAAGTTGGGAACAAAGTCTACCACGTCCTTGTCAAGATCTCCCAGGAAAACCTCCTGAGTGATCTTTTCCAGCCTTGCCTCCGTATACCTCATGGCAGCAGCTCCGTCGCCCTCGATGGAGCCGAAGTTTCCGTGACCGTCTATAAGCGGAAGCTCCTTTTTAAAGTCCTGGGACATGACCACCAGCGCCTCATATATGGAACTGTCTCCATGGGGATGGTACTTACCCATGGTATCACCAACTATACGTGCAGACTTTCTGTATGGTCTGTCATACCTGATCCCGAGTTCGTACATATCATAAAGCGTTCTCCGCTGAACGGGCTTGAGTCCGTCTCTAACGTCAGGCAGAGCCCTGGCAATGATTACGCTCATGGCGTAGTCAATGTAGGACTTTTGCATGATCTCCGAATATTCGCTTTGAATAAGCTGCTCCTGTGCTTTCATAATCTATCTCCGTGTTTTTTATGCATCAACCTCAGCCTCGGCTGCGTGCTTGTAAATAAAAGCCTTGCGGGGAGGAACGTCGTTACCCATAAGCATCTCTGTAACATCAGATGCCATACGACCGTCCTCGATCTCTACCTGGCGAAGAACACGTCTCGCCGGATCAAGAGTTGTCTCCCAAAGCTGCTCTGCGTCCATCTCTCCAAGTCCCTTGTACCTTTGAAGGGTAAAGGGTCCCTTGTGAGACTTTCTGTATTTTTCCAGTGCCGCATCATCATAGAGGTACTCTTCCTTGCCGCTTTTAGGCATGGCCTTGTAAAGAGGCGGCATGGCAATATAAACATGTCCCTCGTAGATAAGTTCGGGCATGAACCTGTAAAACAGTGTCAATAACAGTGTTGAGATATGGGCTCCGTCCACGTCCGCATCTGCCATGATGATGATCTTGTCATAGCGAAGCTTTGAAATATCAAAGTCGTTGCCGTAACCCTCTGAAAAACCGCATCCAAAGGCATTGATCATGGTCTTGATCTCGGCATTGGCAAGGACCTTATCTATGCTGGCCTTTTCCACATTGAGGATCTTTCCTCTGATGGGAAGGATAGCCTGATACATACGGTCTCTCGCTGTCTTGGCTGATCCACCCGCAGAATCTCCCTCGACGATGAATATCTCACACTTTGAAGCGTCACGGCTCTCGCAGTTGGCAAGCTTACCGTTGGAATCAAAGGAATACTTCTGCTTGGAAAGCATATTGGTCTTGGCTTTTTCTTCGGTCTTGCGGATCTTGGCTGCTTTTTCAGCACTTCCGATAACTGTCTTAAGGGTCTCAAGATTACGATCGAAAAAGAGAACGATCTCCTCACCTGTAACCTTGGATACAGCCTTGGCAGCATCCTGATTGTCAAGTTTGGTCTTGGTCTGTCCCTCGAATCTGGGATCCGGATGCTTGATGGCAACAACCGCCGTCATTCCGTTACGAACATCAGCACCGGTAAAGTTTGCATCCTTGTCCTTTAATATGCCCAGCTCTCTGGCGTAGTTATTGATAACTGTGGTAAACATGGTCTTAAAACCGGTAATATGTGTACCACCCTCTGCATTGTATATATTGTTGCAGAATCCCAATACATTCTCATGGAACTCATTGACAAACTGAAAAGCAACATCCACCTCAACTCCGTCGGACTCTCCCGAAAAAGAGATAACATCGCAGATAGCCTCGGAGTTTTTATTGATGTCTCTGACAAAACCGGTAATACCGTCCTCTTCATGAAAAACGATATGCTCCTTTTCATCGTCCCTTTTATCTTCAAAAACGATGGTAAGAGCTGGATTCAGATATGCAGTCTCATGTAGACGGCTTTTGATCTCATCCGACTTGAACCTGGTCTTCTCAAAGATCTCGGGATCAGGGAGAAAATTGATCTTGGTTCCCGTCTCTCTGGTCTTGCCTATGGTGGGAAGAAGACCGTTTACCAGTTTTTCAGTGGGACGTCCCTGCTCATACCTGTCATGATGGATGAAGCCCTCTCTCTTGATCTCCACATCCATATATGAAGAAAGCGCATTAACAACAGAGGAGCCCACTCCGTGGAGTCCTCCGCTGGTCTTGTATACGGTATTATCAAATTTACCGCCGGCGTGAAGCGTGGAAAAAACAACCCTGGCAGCGGAAACACCCTTTTCATGCATTCCCACGGGAATTCCTCGGCCGTTGTCCGAAACCGTACATGATCCGTCAGCCTCAAGAGTGACACTGATGGTATCGCACTCTCCAGCCAAATGCTCGTCAACCGCATTATCTACGATCTCATATACCAGATGGTTGAGACCCTTCCGGGTAACGGATCCGATGTACATACCGGGACGCTTTCTTACCGCATCAAGTCCCTCCAGTACTGATATACTGCTTTCATCGTAAGTTACTTTTTTTGCCATATTATCCTCTTTTATAAACTCGTACGTACAAGCTTAGGTTTATAATTACCCTTCTCAAGTGCATCCATTATCTGCTGCTTATGGTCACTGCCGAAGGCCTCAAGCGTGATACGAAGTTCAACCTGCGCACTTCTGTTTGTGGTAACAAACTGATTATGCTCAAGCTTGATAACGTTACCCTGAACCTCTGCGATACGCTTTGCTACCTCTGCCAGCTGTCCCGGCTTATCGGGAAGCAGAACGGAAACAGTAAAGATACGATCCCTAAAGATAAGTCCCTGCTGAACTACTGATGACATGGTGATCACGTCCATGTTACCGCCGGAAAGGATAGAAACCACATTTTTATCCTTACACTTAAGCTGTGAAAGGGCTGCAACCGTAAGAAGTCCTGAATTCTCAACTACCATCTTGTGGTTTTCCACCATATCAAGGAAGGCAACAATGAGCTCATCGTCCCGGACCGTGATAACGTCATCCAGATTCTTTTTAAGATAAGGGAAGATCTTTTCTCCCGGAGTCTTGACTGCAGTACCGTCTGCAATAGTGTTGACCGTAGGCAGAGTCTCTACCTTGCCTGACTTAAGTGAAGCCTTGAGGCAGGCTGCTCCCTCGGGTTCAACACCGATGACTTTGATCTTGGGATTGATAAGCTTGCAAAGAGTAGATACTCCCGTTGCAAGGCCGCCTCCTCCCACAGGAACCAGGATATAATCTACAAGAGGAAGCTCCTTGATGATCTCCATGGCAATGGTTCCCTGACCGGTTGCCACATCCAGATCATCAAAAGGATGGATAAAGGTGTAGCCCTTTTCATTGGCAAGTTCATATGCCTTATCGCAGGCCTCATCATAGACATCACCGTGAAGGATAACTTCAGCGCCGTAACTCTTGGTGCGGTTCACCTTGATAAGAGGTGTGGTAGTGGGCATCACGATGACTGCCTTAGCTCCAAAGCACTTTGCCGCATAGGCAACACCCTGGGCATGGTTACCTGCAGACGCAGTGATAAGTCCCTTGGCTCTCTGCTCATCTGTGAGGGTAGAGATCTTGTAATACGCACCGCGTACCTTATAAGCGCCTGTGAACTGCATATTCTCAGGCTTAAGGTAGATCTTGTTACCCGTCTTTTCACTGTAGTGATCACTGTAAACAAGTTTTGTCTCAAGGGTTACACTTGATACTGCGCTGCATGCAGCATCAAAATCCTTCTTTTCAAGCATCCTCTTCTCCTTCCGTCACTTCACCGTCTTTTGCAAAAAGTGCACCGACAAATGCATCACTGTCAAACTTCTGAAGATCTTCTATCTGCTCTCCGACACCGATGTACTTGATCGGAATACCAAGCTCACTTGTAATGGCTACGCATATGCCACCCTTGGCACTGCCGTCCATTTTTGTAAGTACGGCTCCGGACACATCCGAAACCTCCTTGAATTCTCTTGCCTGATTAACAGCATTCTGTCCCGTAGTAGCATCAAGAACGATAAGGGTCTCCTTGATGGCTCCGGGATATTCCCTGTCGATAATACGATTCATCTTGGCCAGCTCTTCCATAAGATTCTTTTTGTTATGAAGACGACCGGCTGTATCGATAAGAAGGACATCTGCTTTTCTTGCCTTGGCAGCTGCTATGGCATCATAAACAACTGATGCGGGATCGCTTCCCTCATTGCCTCCGATAAGCGTAGCCCCGGAGCGCTCTGCCCAGGCTGCCAGCTGATCTCTTGCTGCGGCACGGAAGGTATCTGCTGCAGCTATGACTACATTTTTGCCGGCGAGCACCAGCTTGGCTGAAAGCTTACCGATAGTTGTAGTCTTACCAACTCCATTGACACCAACCACAAATACAACTGAGGTTTTTTCCTCAAAATCATAGGAGATCTCTCCAACATCAAGAGCGTTTCTGATCTGCTCCACAAGTACATCCCTGCACTCCTTGGGATCGCTGATGCGCCTGTTCTTGACCTCTTCCCTCAGATTATCAAGGATCATCTCGGTAGTCCTGACACCAAGATCTCCCGTGATAAGGATCTCCTCCAACTCCTCATAAAACTCATCATCGATATTTGTAAAGCCACCAAAGACGTAGTCCATGTTGCGAACAAAATTGTCCCTGGTTTTGGCAAGGCCCTGGGCAAGACGGTTGGAAAGTTTGTTGGCCTCTTCCTCAGCCAACTCACGTTCAACCTTTTCCGCCACCTCCTGCTTCATGACCTCCCATTCTTCTTCGGTAGGCACATGCCAGCTGTCCTCGATGATCTCCTCTTCTTCCTGTTTTTTACCAAATCCAAATAAACCCATCTGATTCTCCTAGTTAATTACTCATCCAGATCCGCTTCTATCAGATTTACGGATACAAGTGTCGAGATACCCTTTTCCTGCATGGTGATACCGTAAAGACGGTCAGCGGAATTCATGGTACCGCGTCTGTGTGTGATAACAATGAACTGTGTATTGGCCGTAAGCTTGTGGAGATACTTTGCAAACCTCTCAACATTGGAATCATCAAGAGCCGCCTCTATCTCGTCCAAAAGACAGAAGGGTGAAGGCTTAAGGTTCTGTATTGCAAATAAAAGAGCTATAGCCGTAAGTGACTTCTCTCCACCGGAAAGCTGCATCATATTCTGAAGCTTTTTTCCCGGGGGCTGGGCTATGATCCTGATGCCTGACTCAAGAAGATCCTCATCATCCTGAAGTTCAAGATTACCGTGACCGCCTCCGAACAGTTCCTTAAAGGCAGCATCAAACTCCTTACGGATATCCGCAAATCCTTTGGTAAACTGCTCACGCATACCAATGTCAAGTTCCTCGATGATACCGATAAGCTTTTCCTTGGCTTCGGTAAGGTCGGCATGCTGGGTAGAAAGGAACTCATACCTCTCTGAAACCTCACGATACTCCTCAATGGCATGAACATTGACATCGCCCATTTGTCTGATCTTGGACTTAAGAGAAGTTATATCTCTCTTCATCTCGTCCCTGTCACTTAAACTGTCATCCCTAAACTCTCTGGCCTGGACCAGGGTCATCTCGTACTCATCCCACATATAGCTGCTCTGCTCGTGGGTGTATGCTTCATTTCTCTCCAAAAGGTTATCCAGTCTGTAGATCTCCTTTTCAAGGGAAGCGATCTCCTTTTGAACGGATTCCTTCTGAGTGAAAAAGCCCTTATGCCTGGTGCTCATTGCATCCTTTTTCTCAAGAGACTCCTTGTAGGCTTCGCTCAGAGAAGACTCCTCCCTGCCTGCAGCCTCAATAGTCTCACGTATCTTGATGATGTTCTCCTGCTTTTTGACAGCATCAGCTCTGGCACCCTCTGCCTCGCTATCAAGTCTCTCAAGAGCCTCAGCATCCTTGGAAAGTTCTTCCTCAACGCGTGAAAGGTTAGCAAGAGCACTTTCCTCACGTGCTCTGGCGCTGGCCTCCTCTATCTGGATCTCGGATACGTTGTTGGAAGCAGCCGTCTCCATATAGATATTCTGATCCAGAGTCCTCTGGGTCTCTTCCAGTTCTTTCTTGAGTTCAGCTTCTTTTTTCTCCGAATCCTCAAGAGACTTTTCGATGCTCTTTTTCTCAGCGTCTATATCCCTAAGAGAATTCTCCAGCTTTTCTCCCTCTTCCTTAAGAGAATCAGCTGCTCTCATGCTCTCCTCAAGCTGTTCTTTGGCATGTCCGAGATTTAACTTTGCAGTGTTCTCCTCGATAGAAGCCTTTGCGATAACTTCCTCGTTTTCCTGCTTCTTACCGGCAAGCTTCTCCTGCTTTGCCTTAATGTCCGAAATACGACTTGACACATCCCCTATCTTCTTTTCAAGACCGGTGATCTTTTCCGTCAGGTCGTCGATCTGTCTCATCCTGCCAAGAAGATTGGCATTATGCTTGAAGGAACCACCGGAAATAGATCCGCCGGGACGAAGATACTCGCCCTCCAGCGTAACTATATGAAGTGTATATTTATACTTTTTGGCAATGGCAAGGGCCGAATCAATGGAATCGCATACCATGATATTGCCAAGGAGATGAGAAAGTACGTTATCGTACTTACTGTCACAATCCACCAGTGTATCGGCAACGCCTATTGCTCCCTTTTCGGAAAGAGCCTCCGCCTTTGCAAATTCTCCTCTTCCTCTAACTGCATCTACCGGAAGGAAGGTAGCGCGGCCTGCCTTGTTTTTCTTAAGGAAAGAAACCAGCTCCTTAGCCGAAGCCTCATCCTCGGTAACGATGTTCTGGATGTTACCGCCAAGAGCCGTCTCTATTGCTGCCTCATACTTTTTGTCTACATGGATAAGATCCGCAATAACTCCGCAAACAGACTTATCCTTTTTGTCCATTACGGATCTGACAGCTGAACCGTAGCCCTCATAACGCTCTGCAATATTCTGCATAGCCTCCAACTGGGTACGGCATCTGGTGAGCTCATTGGAAAGCTCTCTCTCCTCCTCGCGGGCAGCGGATGAACTCTTGCGAAGGTCCGCCTCCTCAGTTTCCAATTCTCTCTGGATCTCACGAGCCTTTTCATAAGCACTGTGAGCCTCGTCGAAGATCTTTTGCTTTTCGTCCTGCTCCTGCCTAAAGGCATCCTCCTGAGTCTTACGTGAAAGGACGCGGGAAGTCAGCTGGGACTTTCTGATATTGGTCTGTTCAAAAAGGGTATGATTTCTCTCACTCATGGAACGGATCTTGGCCCTTTCCTCCATAAGTGCAAGAAGTTCCTTATTGTCATTGTCAATAAGAGTATTGGCCGCAGTGATGGCATCCTCCAGCTTCTGGTAGTCCTGCTTGGCCTTTTCAAGCCTGGAAGTTACCTCTGAAAGGATAGCCGCAACCTCAGCCTCCTGCTTCTTATACTCCTCCTGCTGTGACTTATGATCGGCAAGCTGCTGCTCCATCTCATGGCGACGGCGTGCAAGGGTCTCATCCGAATCCTTTGCAAATTTGATCTGCTCCTGAAGAATACGGATCTGACTCTCCAGTTTTTCTTTGTCAAGGGAGGTCTGGCTCTGCTTCTGACGAAGCTCTTCGATGGTCTCGTCCATCTTGGCCATCTCCTCCTCCA
>JAEELH010000217.1 GCA_016288825.1 Lachnospiraceae bacterium
CCGGCTGACGTTCCCAGCCATAATATCTGGTGCCGTCATAAGCAATCTTAAGCTTGTAGTTTTTCATCAGGCAAAGATCTCCATAACTTTCTTTTCATCCAGCGGATCCCTCTTCATGTACTTGGGAAGATTGTTGTTGCACATAAGACGTGCAGCTATGGCTGTCACATGTCCTCCTGCCAGATAATCCGCATCCTCCTGCGAAATGTTATCTCCCGCCGATATATGACCGAAGATATCAAAGAGCCGCCTGTAATGCTCTATCAGTTCATTGAGGTCATGTGAAACCTCCCACATACCTGATACTCCGGCGTTATTCTCGGCTACCAGTGTAAAAAGTATCTGCTCGGTAATGATAACCCGGCTGTAAATGTCCGACATGGGAAGGGTGACATCAGGTCTTATCTGGACTATCTGCGAGAACAACTGGTACGCCCCATCTATGTTACCCTGCTTGAGAAGCTGATATGTAGCCAGGACAAGTTCCCTACTCTCAGCCTTTTCCTCTGAGCAGCCTATGATACTCTCGTAAGGCTTAAGGCCTCTGGCCCTTATCCAGACCATAAGTAGATTTTCGGACAAGAAGCCGAATACACGTCTGTGATAGGGCGGATACTTGTCGGGGTCTATATGCTTTGAAACCTCAAAAAGTATGTCAAAAAGCCACTTGCAATACTCATCAAACCTGTCTCTTGGCATTACGCAAAGATTGCTGTAGTAGTGCTCTCTTCCCTCCATAACCGAAGTGAACGTATCATAGTCCTCAGGATAAAGCTTCCTGATGGCATCTCCCACTGCCTCCATATCCTCGATATGATGAGCATCTCCGTATACATTCCAATACGGCTTATCTGCTGTAAGCCTGTTGCTTGTCATAACATCATACTCGGACAGGATATTATCAAACTCATCCGATGTAAAATACAGATGCCTCTCATCCGTAAAATACCTGCGGTAATGGCAGATCCCGATATTTTCTCTGCCCGGATAGTTTTTCCAAATCCAGTAAATCCCGGTAAGCTCACCATAATAGTGATTGAGCGCAGAAATATTATCCCCGGTATCATCACCGGGGTAGCCCATATCACCGTTTTCAGCCCTGCCCACCTGAAGCGGCCTGTAAATAGGATCCTCAGGAGGAACAAAGGGTTTGTGAGTCATTACAAAAATCGTGGTTGCCATATGTAACTCCGAAATCGTACTTGATCATGATCTAAAACGCTGATCCAGCGCCTTTATAACGAATCATCTGAATTCATAAAATCCATTATCTGCTGCATCCTGACTGTCCAGGTATCCTCACAAAGAGCCCTCTCCATACCGGCACGGGCAATAGCCGCACTTCCCTTGGGATCATCCAAAAGGCTTTTTATACGGGCTACCATAGCTGCCTGATCGGAAAGGTCAAAGAATACCATCTCCTCATCCGGCACATATCTCTCCTCGAGATAAGGACATCTGTCGGATACACAAAGAGCCCCGCCTATCATGGAATTAAAGACTCTCTCGCTGGCTCCGTGCTTGTACCAGGGCATATAGTTAAGGGCTATCTTGGCACGGGTGGTTAGCCTGTTGCACTCTGCAGAAGAAACCCGACCGTGGAAACGGATGTTGTCGGAAAAGGTCTCTCCGCCCTCCGTCCACTTTTCACCATACACCTCAACATGGATGCCGGCCTCGTCAAGAAGGTGCATACCCTGTATCTTAAAGTACCTTCTGACGGTTTTGTCTACAAACAGCGAGGTGCCCATGATAACCCTGTATATCTCTTCCTCACTGCACTGTTCCTGCTCTGTCAGGTACCATCTGACAACCTGCTCCATGGTAAGCATGGGATTGGCTATCATAGTGCCTATGCAGGTTTGATAATAATCCCGGCCACCGTCCTTAAGAAAAGGGATCACCGGATAATCCGTAAGTGGTTCCTGACAAGAACCGCAGTAAAGAACGTCAATATCCCTGTCCTCATAAGGCAACGGCTCTCCCTCGGGAGCGCCGCCATTGGCCAGAAAATGTATGGGACCTATCTGCGGAAAATATCTGCGGATAAAAGGGACATGGTCATAGTCAATGACCACGGCATGAAAGCCCCTGATGGGGGCCGATAGGGAATCAAAGAAATTCCTCGGATGATCCTGTATGAAATCGTACACAGGAATATCATACTTTTCCCAAAGGTTTTCATCACCAAGCTTCATGGAGAGGCCGATCTGGTTTAAAAGAAAGGCGGCCACCCCATCCTGCTCGAAAAACCTTATAAAATCATCTGACTGGTAGGTGGAAGGATCCGCAGTATCTATGACATAGGTATCTATGCCAAGTTCCCGGGCCCCATCCACCAGACGGTCAGTAAAATAATCCATTGTCTCAAGAACGCCTTTGAAAAAAATGACGTGCTCTATTTTTTTACTCATATCATCTCACGGGCGGTACGCTGATTGACGACAACGTAGCAGGGGGCAATTTAGGCAAGTAATAAAGTTGACTTATTTGGCAGGCAGGAGCGCCAGTAGCTGACGCGCACGAACATCCCAGGTGTGGGACTCCATGGCCTTTTTATGTCCTGCCGCAGCGATACGCTCTCTTCGCTCATCATCGGAAAGGATATCCTTGATACGCTTAACGCACTCAGGCGTACCATCTGTCTCATCCAGATCATGAAGCGGGAAGATCACCATATCCTCCTCATCAGTAAAATTCTCTCTTACATACTTAGTCTCATCCGTAGCTACTACCGCGCCGCGAAGCATGGCATTGGCGAGACGCTCTGTAAAGCCGTCCTTGTGCCAGGTCATGACATTGAGAGCAACCCTGGCTGTATCGTACTCCTTGGACGCCTCTGCACCGATAAGCTCCGGAGAAACAATGAGATTGATCTGCTCATAGAAAGGTGCCTTTTTCCAGGTATCACCATATACCTGTACCGGGATCCCCTCGCGGATAAGAGCATCAATAACCCTCTCTCTGTAAACATGTGCAAGCATAAGAGGAATCCATCTTATATCCGCATAGAACTCTTCAAAGTCCGAATCCGTACTTATCTCGAATACATCCTTCCAGATACGTCCGTCAGGTGATTTTTCGTCAAGGACCTCCCACAAAAGCACCTCGGGTGCCTCCGGAAGCTTAGCCTTCATGCGCTCGATCCACACATCCGCCAAAGTCCCAATATCATCACCGCTGCGACGGAGCTCTGTAAGCTTTTCCTCCATACCGTCAAGATATGATCCAAGGAAGGTCACACTGTAAGGACGTGCCTTCTGATCCATAACCTCCTCAACGGGTGGTGCGCCTGCCGGAGGAAGAAATCTGGCATCAAGCTTGTAATAACGCTTGATATACTCTGCATAGTTCCTGTCAGGTGTGAGCACCAGATAATCAGCCGGTGCCTTAAAGAAATGATTTCTGAAATATGCGGGATGATCAAAAACAAAGTTGATCTTTTTACCACGAACCTTATCAAAAAGAGCACTTCCGTCCTTGAGTCTGATAGAGAAAAGATAGCTCTGCATACCGATCAGGGCAGCGTATTCCTTGCCTGCGAACTCGGCAAGACCCTCCTCGCCGTTTTCTCCGAGATCATAATAGAGCACTACTCTCCCAAGTCTCTCAAGGGCGTCTCCGAGGCATCTTGCAAAATTATCGATAACGCCGTAGCAAAGCATATCGCCAACGAAAATGACAATAGGTCCGTACTGCTTTACCAGCTCATGGTAATTGTCATCTTCCTTGAGAAGTCCCTCGAGAAAACGCTCACGCTCGCCCTCGGTATCACCGGCCACAAGGTCGATGACCGCCTGGTCAAAAGTGCCCTCCTCGATCATCTTCTCGTGATAATACGCGATCTCAAATGCTCTCTGTTTCCAATCCATTTTCCTCCCCTTTCTTGATCATTACCTGAGCAGGTACAGATACCCTGCATCGGTAAACCATGGATGGCTGTCATTGTTTCTGACAAACTCAATATGTACCATGATACTATGCTCTATCATCCTGGCATAGTATGACGAAATATGTAAAAGTCTGGTTTCGGACAACTTTCTGCCCTCATGCCTCCATGCCAGGAAAAGTGTCCCCTTAATAAGTGCCAACTCCAGCATAAGAACTGTCATAGCGTCTGCAAACATGCCCTGCTCACAGATAACCTCCACATGTGTGTACAGATAGTTGACGCAGAAATGCTCAAAGAAATCTCTGAACTTTTCCATATCTGAGTTGAAGTCATCCCATGAAGACATGACCTCATCCACGTCGCCGCCTACCAGCCTGGCCAACTCATCCTGAAGCATCTCTATATGCATCCTGTAGGCACGCTTGCCCTTGGCTGATTCATTGAAATCGGTGATCAGCTGATGGAGCATGGAAAGCTTCATGGAAAGATTATCAGGCACTGCCTGAAGGCTCTGATATATGCCGAGGATCGTATCTCCTCTGAAATACTTTTTCTGGACATCATCATAATCCTTGGAAAAATCATGAGAATCAAGGGCGTACTTTCTGAGGATGAAAACCCTGATCCATATAGGCAGCTCGGAAAGCTGCATAAGCGCAACTGCATCCCATCTGGCTCTCATCATACGATCAGAAAAATCGCGCTTGTCCGCTCTGGGAAAACTCTCTGCCTCACCCCACGCAAACCTCATGGGAACAGGAGTCTTAAGGAAATATGAGAGTACCTCTCGACACCCATTGGAAAGGTGATACTCCTGTTGGTTAGAATACTCTGTAACAAACCTGGGGTAATCGTCGCAGATATTGGAAATAGAATCCATGCCATGCTTTAAAACAAGGGAGCAAAGCCCATTGTCCGTAAGCATGGGACAAAGGCCATCCTCATTAAAGCAGATACGGGCTCCGCGTTCATCCTCGGTAATGTAGGATGCGTAAGCGCCATCTGCGAGAGTACGGTATCTGGCGGCCTCCTCCGGATTTAGGTGAATGCCCCAATCCATGCAACATGTATAGTCGCATTTATCTGCAAGGCAATAAAAATCATCATAATAAGCGGGTTTAAGTGTTTTCATGATCATTCTCCTAAAAAATCATACACGATTATTCTACCATATCTAGTATAAAAATGGTAGAATAAATACAATTCAACCACACATTATAAAGGAATCATTAAAACCATGAATAATAATCCAGTTAGCGTAATAATACCCACATACAACCGCGCATATTGCCTTCGGGATTCCATAGACAGTGTCCTTGCTCAGACTTACAAGGATTTTGAACTCATCATCGTGGATGATGGCTCGACAGATGATACCGAAGAGCTTATAGCATCATATGACGACCCCCGGATCCGATACATTGTGATGGAAGAAAACGGAGGCCAGTCTAAAGCCCGCAATCGCGGCTTACAGGAATCAACAGGTGAGCTGATCGCTTTTCACGACAGCGATGACAGATGGCATGCAGACAAGTTAGAAAAGATGGTTCCTCTTTTCGAAAAGTCCGAAATCGGATTCGCATACCACAAACTTCGTTATGATCTTGGCGAGGGACGTGCCGCTATCCTGCCTGATGAAAGGATACCTTTAGCGCAAAAAAGCGGACATATATTTGCCCAGCTTCTTTACGATAATATGATCGATATGCCTGCTCTCATGCTCCGTCGCCGCGCCTATGAGACAGTCGGTCCTCTTGATGAGAGTCTGTCATGCCTTGAGGACTACGAGTACGCTCTCAGACTCTCCATGCTCTTTCAGGCAGGCTTCTGCGATGAGATCCTTTTAGAGTCTACCATGTCAGCCGACGGAGTTTCCTCAAAATCCTTTGACTATATCCGCGTCAGCTGCGAACTGGTATCCCGATACAAGTCCGAATACATTCGTACCAATACTCTTAACCATCGCCTTGAGGTCATACTTACAGATTCCCAGAGACTCGGGATCCTTGATCAGGTAGGACCTCTTCTTGAAAAGATCATGGTACTATAACAAAAGGAGCCGGGGATGCTGTACCGACCCCCAAAAGTTAGACCAAAAATCTAACATTTGGAGGTCGGTATTTTTATGTCTAAGTATTCTTTTGAATTCAAAAAGAAAGTTGTCAAAGCCTATTTAAACGGTGAAGGTAGTTATGGATATCTTTCTAAAACTTATGGGGTCCCCGCCAAAAGAAATATTGAAGAATGGGTCCATAATTACCAGAAATTCGGAGATGTGGGACTAATTCGCTCCC
>JAEELH010000218.1 GCA_016288825.1 Lachnospiraceae bacterium
CTCCCGGGCTTCCTGGAGATCGCTGATGCGGTTACCGGCATCGGGGTCATCGGGATTTCCGGCCTCGTATGCGGCAAGGCGCTCGGCCATGCAGGCCATATCGATCCTATACATGACATCCTGAGTCTTGTCTCCCAGACGGCTTGGCTTGTCCATGACCGAATGAGGGATCAGGATCTTGCCGATATCGTGAAGCCAGATACTCATAAGAAAGGCGTCCCACTCCTCCTCGGGAACAAGTGTGGCATGGTCATCATCCATGCCTGACATGTAGGTTAGCAGCTTTCTGCCGTACTTGACCATACTTTTTGTATGGTTGGCGTTGTAGGATGAACTTTTTTCGATAGCGCCTACCATTACACGGACGAAGGAATGCAGGATCTCCCTGATCTGATCGGCCAGCATCCTGTTGTGGAGACAAACAGAAGCCAGTGATGTAAGTCCGAAAATTGACTTTTCAAAATCTTTTGAAAAAGGAATGACTTGTCCGGTTTCGGAATCCATGGCATTAATAAGCTGCAGGACTCCGATAACGGAATCGGTATCGTCGATCATGGGAAGCACCAGCATGGACTGGGTGCGGTAATCGTTGATCTTGTCATATTTTTTCGCGCCGGAAAAATCATAGCCCTCACAGTCATAGATATCCGGAATATTGATCAGTCTTTTTTCCAGAGCTGAGCAGGCACAAACATGATGGTTGTCCAGCGGAACCGGCGGAAGTGAAACATCCTCCGAAAGCACGCTCATATGAACGCCCTTTGAATTGGTATAAAGACTTTCAAAATAAAGCGCGTCTTCTTTTTTTACATAAACGGTACCGGCATCGCAGTTTGTGAGCCTCATGGCCTCGATCAGGATCCTGTCAAAAATCCTGTCCAGTTCGGTTTCGGAAGTAAGTGCGATAGCCAGATCTATAAATCTTTCAACGGAGTTGTCCATAAGTACCTTCCTTGTGCGCGGTTTTATGTAAGTATATAACGGGCATAAGTTATGGTCAAGGGCGATCGAATGTGGTATTTTGTTTAGGTACGAGCTAGTTATTATTTGGAGTGTTGTATCATGGAAAAAGATAATCAGGATATGGACGAGATCATTGGCAGGCTGAAGGACTATGTTGACAGGATACGCCACGGGAATGACAAATGATGCTCACCGTGCTATAATGATCGTGATAGCATTGTATGGGCTTAGGTTTTCGTAGCGGGGTATCACAATGAAAAAATCTATTAAGAATAAAATTCAGGGACTTCGGACTATTGCCGGGGTCCTTTTGTGTTTTCTGATGGTGATTTCTTTGGTGCCGACATCGCTGACTGCAAAAGCAGCGGCTAATAAGAAGGAATCCGCGTCCCAGATCAAACTGGAGAAAAAGGAAGGAACAGTTACGGTTACCAGTTCTGCGGGCAAGAGTCAGTCTGTTCGAAGTGGAATGAGACTATACAGCGGCAGTCACGTCAAGACCGGACAAAAGAGCTCGGTTTGGCTTTCTTTGGACAATTCCAAGGCAGCTAAGATTGACTCCAATTCCGATATTGAATTCAGAAAGCGTGGCAACAAGCTGGAACTTATGATCCATTCAGGCAGGATCTTTTTCAGCGTTGCCGAAAAGCTGAAGAACAACGAGACCATGAACATCAAGACTTCCAATGCCACCACCGGTGTCAGAGGAACGGATGGATGGGCCGATACGGACTCTACTGGTCTGCTTACGGGCAAGATCAAACTTACCATCACAGATCCTGTTACGGGCAAAGTTGTCGTTAAATGGGTCGAGGCAGGTCAGTCTCTTTCCGGATTGGAAGGTGCCAGGAAGACGCCTGAAAAAGTGGATCTTTCGTATCTTAAAGCAACCTTGATAAGGGGAGATCAGGCGCCGGCTATCGTTCCGGAGGTTTTGATAGAGCAGCCGCAGATCTGCGAACGTGCTAAGCAGAACCTGGACAGGTTTGGTTTTGATATTGACGAGATGATCGCTTCAGCAGCCGAGAAGAGGGCAAAAGAGGATGCCGAGGCTGCAAAGAAGGCGGAGCAGATAGCGGATGAAATCGCCCAGAACCAGCCTGAAGCCCAGGAAGAAAAGATCCCCACCTTCAAGGAAGAAACGGTTGAGGATCCCGGCCCGGCTGATACTACGGTTGTGGAGCCCAGTGGTGGCGGCGGATATGTGCCGGATCCTACACCGACGCCGACGCAGTGTGCAATATCGATTCAAAAGGGTATGGTTTACAGGACGGCAAGCTCGTATTTTCATGAGGTTCCGTTGGAAGATAGTGGAAACTATAAGACTACTACTATGTCAGTTGGAGAGACGGCTGGGTTTATATTCTATTTTGACCAATCCGTGTCGTCGATCACGGGTTCAGTTCCGGTTGTAACGGTTAATAATACACCGGTAACAGTGGAGCCGTTTACGGATACAGGTATATCGGGGGCATATCAGGCCACATTTACTGTTCCTGCTACGGCGAGTGCGACGGTGAGCGTTTCCGGATACAGTGTGACGGAGAGCATTTATAACATTACTTTTTCGTCGGGGCATTATACGGTTACGCAGCTCGTGTATACAACTGGTACAAGCAGTGGTATAGATGCAGTCGATAATGATTATCGTGATAGATTCAGGTTTACGGCAAAATCCGGGGAAATGTCCTTTAGTATCCAGCCGGATACCGGATATGTTGCAGCACCGGCTTCTTATGCGGTAGGAAACGGAGGAACTGCTACTTTAGTAGATGGACAAGGGTCGTTTACTCTTTCAGGGGATACTACGATTACTGTCTCCGGAATCTATGCGGATTCGCAGACATCGCAGGGTGCGCTGTTGGGCGTCAGGACACTTGCTTCCGGAAGCGGGGCAAATGCAAGATATGCGTTGGATCTTTATTCGGGTTCTACGAACAATGTGACGGCATCGACTAGTGGTGAGCAGATTGACATTTTTGATGATGGCACATTGTCCTTGCCTGTAACATGGAATAAGGATGCAATCTCGTCCGTTACTATCAAGGAAGGGATAACGGTAGCAGAGGCAGCGACGACCAGCTGGTTTAAGGATTTTACCGGTGTGACGAGCATAACGGGGCTGAGTAATATCACGCTAACATCCGAGGCTTCGTTTGAGGGGCTTTTCATGAATTGCAGTTCGCTACAGACGCTGGATCTTAGTGGTATAACCACGGATGGTGTGATCAGCATGAAGAATATGTTCTCAGGATGTTCGAGCTTATCGAAGATTTATGTGACTGCGCCGGATGCAACGGGTGCGGGTGGATTTACTGTTTCGAGTGACACTAATACCGAGGGTATGTTTTCCGGGTGTTCATCGCTAGTGGGAGAGCATGGTACGACATATAATCCGGTAGTTATTGATGGTACATATGCACGAATCGATAATCTGGATGAGGGATATCCCGGTTACTTCTGGGCGAAGTAAATAGAATATGGTCGAGTTTGGATTACTGCGTGTTGAAATTAGAGATTCAATCGAGGTAATACCTGATATGGGAACAAAGGCTCTGGGAATGACAAATTTTACCCGATGTGCTACAATATTTGTGATTACGTTGATTAAACCTAGGTGTTAATAACGGGGTATCGCAATGAAAAGATCGAATAGGATAAAATTTCAGGGACTTCGGACTTTTGCCGGGGTCCTTTTGTGTTTTCTGATGGTGGTTTCTTTGGCGC
The DNA here is from genome assembly GCA_016288825.1 of Lachnospiraceae bacterium. GTDB lineage: Bacteria > Bacillota > Clostridia > Lachnospirales > Lachnospiraceae > Weimeria. The sequence goes on from JAEELH010000218.1 coordinate 3,691, forward strand.
CCACATCATTGATCGCAAATGCGGCGGCCAACAAAAAAGAATCCGCGTCCCAGATCAAACTGGAGAAAAAGGAAGGTACGGTCACGGTTACCAGTTCTGCTGGTAAGAGCCAGTCTGTTCGAAGTGGAATGAGACTATACAGCGGCAGTCACGTCAAGACCGGACAGAAGAGCTCGGTTTGGCTTTCTTTGGATAATTCCAAGGCAGCTAAGATTGACTCCAATTCCGATATTGAATTCAGAAAGCGCGGCAACAAGCTGGAGCTTATGATCCATTCGGGCAGGATCTTTTTCAGCGTTGCCGAAAAGCTTAAGAACAATGAGACCATGAACATCAAGACCTCCAATGCCACTACCGGTGTCAGAGGTACGGATGGATGGGCCGATACGGACTCTACAGGTCTGCTTACGGGCAAGATCAAACTTACCATCACAGATCCTGTTACGGGCAAAGTGGTCGTCAAATGGGTCGAGGCAGGTCAGGCTCTTTCCGGATTGGAAGGAGCCAGGAAGACACCTGAAAAAGTGGATCTTTCGTATCTTAAGGCAACCTTGATAAGGGGAGATCAGGCCCCGGCTATCGTTCCGGAGGTTTTGATAGAGCAGCCGCAGATCTGCGAACGCGCTAAGCAGAACCTGGACAGGTTTGGTTTTGATATTGACGAGATGATCGCTTCAGCAGCCGAGAAG
>JAEELH010000219.1 GCA_016288825.1 Lachnospiraceae bacterium
CTATGCCGCCTCCCAGAACACGGTCAAGCTCGCCGATACCAGTCTGTATCCGCTCCTCAGATGAAGCAGTGATCTGACTTATGGTAAGGGGCTTGGCCCCCGATGTATCTCTGGAAAGGGTCTTGGTCGTCTTTTTATCTACAAGCTCCTCCACCATGGAGTTCCATGACTTACAGGCCGGGCACTGCCCCACCCACTTAGAGGACTCATATCCACACTCCTGACAGAAAAATACCGATCTGATCTTTCCTGCCAAACCTATGCCTTTCTAACTGAAACCGAAACTGAATCACTTCCTGAAAGCTCAACGGAAAAAGTAAGCTTACCACCGAGATTGGTCTTCATGGAAGATGTCTCACCATCGCCGATAGTGATCTCATAGGAACTCTCCGGTTCAAGCTCAAGTGTTATCTGAGCATCAGAATCTCCCTCAACGCTGAAAGTCACTCCGTCAGAATCACTCTTAAATCCGTGCACAGCTGTTCCGGGCTCTGACTCGTAAACAAAGAGCTCATTGCGCTCGAGCTTGGTGATCTCCTTAAAGGTCTTGATCTTGTAGAGATCTCCCCCAAACTCAAAATCAGAAAGCTTGGACTTGGTATCAAGCGAGTAATCTCCAAACTCCAGACCTCCATCAGTTCCCTTTTTGATCAGTTCACTTACGACTGCCATCTGTTTCCTCCTTTTTATTTTTTACGGGAAGTCTTCCTGCCTCCCTTGGTTTTAGAAGTATTCTTAGTAGTCTTCTCCGACGTCTTTCCGGTTGTCTTTTTAGCCGTCTTCTTAGTAGATTTCTTTGCAGGTACCGAAGATCCCGTCACATTGAAGACGATCTTGTCGCTGACTATCTCAGCCCTTATCTTGTCACCCCGGTTGATCCTTCCTGCAAGTATCTCTTCGGACAAAAGGTCCTCCATATCCGTCTGGATACGTCTGCGAAGAGGTCTTGCACCAAACTTGGGATCATATGCCTTTTTAACAATATATCTGGTGACTCCGATGGGTATGGTAAGATCGATATCCATCTGCTCCTTGCAACGCTTAACAAGTGATGCCGAAAGAAGCTTGGTGATCTCCACCATATCCTGCTTATTGAGAGCCCTGAAAACAATGGTCTCATCTATTCGGTTCAAAAACTCGGGTTTGAAGATGTCCTTGAGAGAATCCATAACCCTCTTTTTCATCCGATCGTGATCAGCCTTTTCGTCGGTCTCCGCTGCAAAACCCAATTTCTTGGGATCCATGATCTCACGGGCACCGGCATTGGAAGTCATGATGATGATGGTATTTTTGAAGTCGACCTTGCGTCCCTGAGCGTCTGTGATATGACCGTCATCAAGGACCTGAAGCAGGATGTTGAACACATCGGGATGAGCCTTTTCTATCTCGTCAAAAAGAATGACTGAGTAAGGATTGCGGCGCACCTTTTCGGACAACTGTCCTCCCTCGTCATATCCAACATATCCGGGAGGAGATCCTATCATCTTGGATACGGAATGCTTTTCCATGTACTCCGTCATATCCACACGGATCATATTGTCCTCTGCTCCGAATACAGCCTCTGCAAGGGCCTTGGAAACCTCCGTCTTACCTACACCTGTAGGTCCAAGGAAAAGGAAGGAACCGATGGGCCTGCCGGCCTCTTTGAGACCAACCCTGCCTCGGCGGACTGCTCTGGCTACAGCCGATACAGCCTCGTCCTGGCCGATTATCCTCTCATGAAGTATCTTTTCAAGACGGGTAAGCCTGTGTGCCTCACTCTCTGTAAGTTTTTTAACGGGAATCCTCGTCCATACGGAAAGGACATCACAGACATCCTCATAGGTAAGAGTGATCTTTTTGGAATGTCTGGCTCTATCATATCTCCTGCGCTGCTTTTCGATCTGAAGTCTGAGTTCATCTCTCTTTTTCTTGAGAGCCGCAGCATCTTCTATACGCTCCTGGGCAAGAGCATCCACAAATTCCTGCTCCGTGTCATGAAGGAGTCTCTCCTGATCAAACACGCTCTCCGGCACCTTGACCGAAGTAAGAGTAATGCGGGCGGAAGCCTCATCCATAAGATCGATGGCCTTGTCCGGAAGGAATCTGTCGGTGATATATCTCTCTGAAAGCTCCACCGCTGCATCGATAGCTTCATCCGTGATCGTAAGTCCGTGATGGGACTCATATCTTTCCCTGATACCTCTGAGGATGTTTTTGGTTTCAGCTATGGTGGGTTCCTCAACGGTTATGGGAAGAAAACGCCTCTCAAGGGCAGCATCCTTTTCGATATACTTTCGATACTCTGTAATGGTGGTAGCACCAATGACCCTGATATCTCCTCTTGCCATGGCCGGCTTGAGGATGTTGGCCGCATCCATGGATCCCTCGGCACCACCTGCACCGATCATGGTGTGGATCTCATCAATAAAAAGAATGACATTGCCGTCTGCAATAGCCTCGGAAATAACGTTTTTAATACGTTCCTCAAACTCGCCCCTGTACTTGGATCCTGCCACCATTCCTGAAAGATCCAGTGACAGAAGCCTCTTGTCACGAACTGCATCCGGTACCATTCCGGAAGCTATCCTCTGAGCAAGGCCCTCAACTATTGCTGTCTTACCTACACCCGGCTCACCAATGAGGCAGGGATTGTTTTTGGTACGACGGCTCAGTATCTGCATAACTCTCATGATCTCATCATCACGACCTATAATGGGATCCAGCTTGCCCTCTGCAGCCTCCTCTGTAATATCAGTACTGTACTGATCCAAAAAAGGTGAATCCATGCCGCGACGACGGCCCTCTGCCATCATCTCCTGACGAAGGTTTTCTCCCTCCTGTCCCATGGATGTAATAATATCCGCAAAAAGTTTTTGAAGGTTTACATCAACCGATGCCAGCAGTCTGGCAGCCGCACAGTCAGGTGTACGAAGAATGGCAAGGACTACATGCTCGCTTCCTATCTCATCCATACCCGAATATCTGGCAAGATGCTCTGCCTCCTCCATTACCCTGCGAAACTTTGGTGTGAATCCGTCTCTCTCAAGGATCGCAACATCATCACCGATGGTTATCAGATCCGTGATAAGTCCGGTTATCTTTTCCTCGGTGATGCCCTCTGCAGAAAGGACCGCAGATCCTAAGGAATCACCGACATGAAGTATCCCCACAAGAAGATGCTCACTGCCTATATAATTCTGATGCAGTCTGCCGGCCACTCTCTTACCGTAAGAAATGGCCCGGTCTACCGCCTTGGTATTCTTCATGATAGTTTCCTCTATAAGTCATTAAGGTCCATAATGTCAACGTGCTTTTGTCCGATCAGTGAATGATCCAATCCCATATCTATGTGGTTAGCAATGGACTTGTCCGGTTCCGGACTCTCATGCTTCTCCTCTTCCTCATCCCAGACACCCTCTGAAACTTCCGGAAGATCATCTATGGAGATAGGCTCAAGTTCAGGCTCCGGAGCCTCTTCCCTTCCGCTTCGAACGGGGCTTACCGGAACTTTGACTTTTTCCTCCTCCTCATCATCATAATCCTCATCGTCATCATCATCCCTGCGTCCTGCTATGATATTGATAATAATAGCAAGCAAAAGGGCAAGTAAAAGTATGCAGGCAGCTATAACTACTCGCATGTCCGAAAACATACCTTTTAAACGTGTTAATAGATCCTCCTTCGGCTCCTTTTCCACATCCTTAGGTTCATCTGAAGATGCAGATCTAAAGATCAGCGCCGAATCAATACGCGAAAGAGTCTTTTCCGTGGCATCATACATGAACCATCCGAGATTCTCCTCCTCGTCGATACCATATACGTAGTAGAATTCATTGCCACCGCCGATAAGCTGATATCCGTTGATGGTAACCCCGCTCCCAAGCTCGATCACTGCCTCTGAAAGAACACCATCCGGAAGCTCCGGGGGATCCATAACGCTGACATAACGCTTAGCCGATCCGATAGTCGTAGTAACCTCACCGGACTCAGACTCATCTCCGTCACTTCCCTCATCCGAAGTCGGCTCCTCGGTTGTGGTAGCAGCATCATCCGAAGGCTCTGTTGTCTCCTCAGGTGTGTCCTGCTGCTCCTCCTGGGCGGTCTCTGAAACCATAACATTGGCAGATGCTCTGGAAACTCCCTCTCCAGAAACTATGAGTCCTGCCTGTCCTGCTGACTTAGCCTTGAAGGTAAAGGTGGCCTCAGCTCCGGTAAAGGAAACGGTATTGCCATCCTTGGTGACGGAAGCCGTACAACTGTCATACTCAAGGATGATATTGTTGTAAGTAAGTGAAAGTGTAGTAGGCGAATTAGCCCAGACCCGCACCCGAAGGGTATCCCCTACATTAAGACTGCGGGAAGAAACAGAAAAATTAGCCCGATTGGCAGGCTGGGAAGTGGCCTCCTGTGTCTCCGTGGCATGGACAGATGCCGGAAAAGAAAGGGAAAGAGACGCCACAAGAACTGCTGCAAAGAGCTTTTTAGTTATGATCTTCATTACGATATCCTCTATAAAAACATCAGCTTAAAAACTGATATGAACAAAGCAAAATGTATACACTGATATTATACCCGACTTAGAAGTACATATCAAACAAAATCATATATGAAAACGTCTTCCAAGCTCTGCTCTGGCTGCGCCACCGCCAATTATAAGAGTCCCGAGAAAAACGCTTACCGAAGAGATAAAAGCGATCTCGGAAAGAACTGGGTGTGTAACGATCCCAAGCTTCACAAGAAGCACCGGGACCAACCCCAAAAATACCGTGATAAGCTGATACATCATGTAACTCTGCCAATTACGGCGGTTAATGATCATAAGCAGAAGTGCCACCACATTGCAGATAATGATGGTTGATGGCAAACAAAAATTAACCGACCAGCCTTTGAAATCACAAACCACATCAATGATGATCGTCAGTGACAGAGTCAAAAGCAACGTCAGATTGATCCTGGACATATAACCTGTCTTTTTACTGGACATGATAAGTATCAGAAAATAAACATAAAAAAGAGAAGCCGACACAATGGCACTCCAAGCCATACCGCCTGACTGGACATTGACAGCAACCGTTATCATACTGGTCACAAAACAAACGGTAAGGAGGATCCTGGCAAAAAAAGTCATTGCCCGGACTTTTCTGAATATCTCTGGATAATCCATAGCGGGAATGGGATCCTTGGATGTCTCTGCATTAAGAATAGTATGGCACAGAGGACACTGCTCGGAATCATCCATTATATATACTCCGCATCTGTCACACTTCCTACTCATAATAAACCCCATTAGTCTCAATTCGGACATCAACTCCGTCTGAAGCTATGGCCGAAAACGTGCTTTTTTGAATTGCCGTATCATAAAGAGCCGATGAAAAAGTCAGTACCAGATCATCCTTGTAGGAAATGATCGCCGCCTTAAGATCCTGTCCCTTGGAAAAAGAAAGAAAACAATGGAATGACTCTATATACGGCTCATACTCCGGACTGATCGTAACATTGCCAACATTGGTCATAGTTGATGTACTGGCAAGTGCCGCTCTTGTATATACCAGCTTGATGGCCAGATTTTTAAATACGAGAGGCACTGCTCTCGCAATAAAAGTCTGCTCATTGGATACATTATAAGAAAAGATCTGCTCTAGATTTTCTCTGTTAAGCTGGCCTCTGAGACAATCATGTACCATATGGCAGATCTCATCAAAACTGTAATCACTTTTTTCGGGAATAAACTCCGCCGAGATCATAACGAAAAAGTTCTTGGTAGTCATGGAGTCAAAAAAAGGACGAAGATTGACCGGTACTGCGATCCTCACCGGACGCTTTTTGGTGATATGACCGGTATGGCTTTTGTATATACCATAGATGAAAGCAGCCACAAGATACTCATTGATACTGCATCCGTGGAGCTCTCTTGAAGCCTTTTTAAGCTCACTGACAGGCATATGTCCGTGGACGACACCAAAGCCATGATAAGGAAGCTTGTCACCCTTGATGAGAAAGGCTCTCTTACTCTCGTACATGCTTCGTGAAGCCTTTCTGTAATTGCGAAGGAAACTATCCTCCCTGTCCAGTGAAGTATCAACGGAAAGTCCGTCTCCCATCTGATCTCCGAGTGCAGGATGCCTGCGTCTCAGATACTCATAAGTGAGTTCACGCAAAAAACCGATGCCTCCCATGCCATCTGTAAGAACATGGAAAACCTCGAGATTGATACGTCTCCTGTAATATGTAACTCTAAAAAGATAACTGTGATTGCGATTAGGATGGATGAACCTGCAGGGATATTCCGTCTCCTCCACTACCAAAGGAGCTCTTTTATCATTTTCCTCCAGGTAGTACCAGAAAACTCCGTTTCTCATGCGGAGTTTGAACCCGGGAAACCGGGGAAGTGTGGCATCAAGTGCCTCCTGAAGCAGATCTCCGTCAACATCTTCAGTAAGCACGACTGCTATCCTGTATGTGTTGGTCATCGTCTCTCCGGCGATCACCGGAAAGACGTGGGCCGTATTATCCAGTTTTTCCCAACGCTTATATCCCTTAGACATAGTACCTCAAAAAAGAAGCCCCGCGCAGCGGGGCTGTTCTTATCCTATACGTAACTAGAATAATCACCATATGTACTGGTGGTGTACTTACCGCTCCCGGTATATCCGGATGTGGATGATGTAGCCGCCTTAGCATAATAACTGATCATGGAAACATCTGATGCTACCTTGAAGCCAAAGCTGCCGGAAGACTGGAAAGTCTTTTGTACCACAGACATATCAGAAGCTCTGAACTTGTCCTCATCAAGCTTGAGCTTGTCATCGGATACGGTGATACCGATCTTGGCAAGCTGGGACTTGTTGAATTTGGCATCCGAAAGAAGCGCCGTGGAATTGGTAGCTACTCCCGAGATAGATGACTCCTCACCCGCAGACACCATGGAATTAAAGTCTGATACGAAAGACTTGACTGCGGATGTAATAGCATCCACATCATATCCTGTGGTCTCCTTGCCTGATGAATCCTTGGTAGTCTTGACCTCGAAAAGCTTTTTATCCATAAGCTTAGTCGTAGAATCCGAAAGATCATCTGCTGTGGATGAGATCTTGAATCCCTCGCGCTTGGCTGCACTGGCCTTGGAAGATGATGTATCTGTCTTTTTGACTGCTGCAGCCTTAGCCTTGCTCGCAACCGAATCCCCATCTGACTCCATATTGTAATAAGAGGTCAGAAGCTTCTTGTAGGAGCCGCTCTTGATGCTGTAGTAATCACTGAGCATGCTTGAAAGCCCGTTAACACCGCTGCTCGCTCCGCTTCCCAGGCTTGAAAACAATGTACTTATGGAACTTGAATCATATCCTGATACTGTCATATCCATCACTCCTTTGATAAAAATCGACATCCTTGTCTAAAAACGATATAGTTCCACTCTCATTTTACACGCTTTTTATCTGCCAGTCAATCTCTTTTTCACCGTGCTCCGCAAGGTATTCGTTGGCCTTTTTAAAATGTCCGCAGCCGAAAAAACCTCTGTATGCAGAAAGAGGTGACGGATGAGGTGCCTTAAGTACGAGATGCGACTTGTTGGTAAGAAGAGACTCCTTCTTTGCTGCTGGCGATCCCCATAGCAAAAATACTATGGGCCTCTCCTGGCTATCCACCGTCCTTATTACCGCGTCGGTAAACTCCTCCCAACCTATCCCCCTGTGGGAAGCCGCCTCATGTGCTCTCACCGTAAGCACAGTATTGAGAAGAAGCACCCCCTGTCCCGCCCAGTAACGCAGATCTCCGTTATTGGGAATATCACATCCCAATTCATCGTGGAGTTCCTTGTATATATTTACAAGAGAAGGAGGGACCGGCTGATCCTGCGGCACGGAAAAAGCAAGCCCACAGGCTGCTCCGGGTGTATGATAGGGATCTTGTCCCAGTATCACCACCCGTACATCAGACAGGGGCGTATAATGAAATGCATTAAAGATATCATCGGCAGGAGGAAATACCAGATGCTCGGTGTACTCCTGCCTGACTCTGGTATAAAGGTCTTTATAGTACGGCTTTTTATACTCCTCCTGAAGGTATACAAGCCAGTCATTATCTATCTTTGACATATCAGATCCTTATGGATACCCCTCTTCCGGAAAGGTAGGATTTAACCTCTCCGATGGTTAATTCCTTGTAATGAAAAAGAGAAGCGGCCAGAACAGCCTCTGCTCCACCCTCTGTAAGTGCATCATAAAAATGCGAAAGTTCTCCGGCACCTCCAGAAGCTATAACAGGTATGGGTACACTTTCGGATACAGCCTTTGTAAGTCCGATATCGTACCCGTCCTTGGTGCCGTCTCCATCCATACTTGTCAATAGGATCTCACCTGCACCAAGTTCGTAGCCCCTTATAGCCCACTCCACAGCATCCAATCCTGTATCTATCCTGCCGCCATGCTTATATACATGAAATCTGCCATCCGGCTCACGCCTGGCATCTATGGCAAGTACCACACACTGGCTTCCGAGTTTGAGGGCTGCCTCACTGATAAGCTCCGGCCTGTCGATAGCTGCTGAATTGACAGCGGTCTTGTCGGCTCCTGCGCGAAGAATCGCCCTGGCATCCTCTACTGTGCGGATCCCTCCGCCAACCGTAAAGGGAATGAAAACGGTATCAGCAACCCTCTCCACCATATCCACAACAGTATCTCTGTGATCACAGGAAGCGGTTATATCCAAAAATACAAGCTCATCCGCTCCCTCTCTGTCATAAATACCTGCAACCTCCACGGGATCTCCCGCATCCTTTAGGTCGAGAAAATTGACTCCTTTAACAACCCGTCCGTCATTAACATCCAGACAGGGGATAATACGTTTAGTAAGCATCAGTGTATCCTCAGAAAATTAGATAAGATCCGAAGTCCGGCGTCACCGCTCTTTTCCGGATGGAACTGCGTTGCAAAAATATTGTCATGTTCAACACTGCTGTGTATCTGAACTCCGTAATCTGCTACAGACGAAACGTCCGACTTATTGGCAGCCTCAAGATAATACGAATGGACGAAATACACGAATGTCCCCTCATCTAACCCCTCAAATAAACGACTCTTGCGAGGAAACTTAAGATCATTCCAACCTATCTGCGGAACCTTGAGCACCCCATCCGACGGTATGCGTCTGATAGAGCCGGGCAAAATGGAAAGTCCCTTGCATCCGGGTGACTCCTCGCTGTCATCGAACAGCAACTGTAATCCCAAACATATTCCCAAAAAAGGAATACCCTTTGCCGTAACATCTCTGACTACATCACAAAGTCCGCGTTCGGACAAGTGACTCATGGCATCCGAAAACGCTCCCACTCCGGGAAGGATAACATGATCACTGGCCAAGATAACTCCGGGATCAGATGTTATAGTACACTCATGTCCGAGATGGGACACTGCCTTTTCAACGCTTCTAATATTTCCTGCATCATAGTCTATGATGGAAACCACTGCTACTCTCCTTTTGAAACCAGTCCCAGTTCTTTAACGATCTCCTTAAGTCTTCTTGTATAAACCTTGCGGGACTCTATCGCAAAGAGTTCCCTGGCATCATCAGGTGTAAGTCCGTACTGATCTGCCAACGCCGAAGCAAACTTGCTGCCCAACTCATCATAAATATCTGTTATCTCAAGCTCCGAAGCAGTGTCTGCATTATATTCATAGAAGTGGAATCCGATAATAAGCGAATCCAGTGCATAAAGGTATTTCTGCTGCTTCATGCCGGCCTCGTATCCCTTGTAACGAAGTTCCATCTGTGCCATGATCCTTGACTTGTTAAGAAGGAGAACCTCCTTGTCACCGGAAACATTGGTCTCATCAAGGATGGAATAACACTTGAAGTATTCCTTGTTGGCAAAGGCTGTCCTGGCATTGCGGTTAACCGCCTTCTGGGGAAGGACATGTTGCACCACCAGGATAAAAGCAACTATGGATGCCGCAAGAAGAACAAAGATCAGAATGACCTTAAGAGGTACCTTGGGAGAATTATCCGGTACCTTAGGCTTCTTCTCCTTAGGAGGTTTTTTCTCCTTTTTAGGCTTTTCCTTTTTCTCCTTTTTGGGCTTTTCCTTTTTCTCTTTTTTCTTGGGTTCCTCAGGTGGCGCCTCTGCAGCAGCCTCCTCATTAGCGAACTCGGCAAGTATGTCATCGGACTCAGCCGCAAGTTCCTCTGCAGTAGGATCAACTACAGGCTCGGACTCACCTTCTTCGCCGCCACCCTTTTTACCAAACTTGGAAAAGATGCCGGTAATGGCGCCTATGATATTGGCAAAGAAGCCACCAATGCCACCCTTTTTCTCACTCTCATCAAAATCATCCAGCGACAGAGTATCGTCATCAAGGCCCTCTTCGGCAGCCGCAGCTCCCTCTTCATATGCCTCTCTCGCCTCTGACAGCTCCTGGCCACCCTCATCAGCAGAAAGCAGGTCGCCTATATCCATAAGGTCTCCATCCTCTCCCGAAGAGAGCATGGACAAAAGATCATCGCCATCCACGGTGGGATCCAGAAGAGTTATCTCACCATCCGCATTTTCCTCGGTAAGCATGGCTCCATCATGCTCATCAGGCTCAAATTCAGGCTGAAGGAAATCATCTCCCGCAATGCCACTGCCTCTGGACTGAGCAGCCATCCTGTCTGCTTCACCCAGAAGATTATCGGCAAAATCCATATCTCCGATCTCTTCGGGAGCGCCCACAGACAGATCCGGAGCAGCCTCAAGCGGTTCCTCCATAAGATCATCTTCTGTAATGCCATCTGTAATTACGTCATCCTGAGCCTTTTGCTTGGCTTCGGAAACGATGGATGCAATGTTTTCCATGAGGGCATCTACAGGCTCCTGATCAGAATTATCATCTGCATCGCCCATGCCGTCATAAAGAGGTGACACTTCCTCGCCGTCAGGCAAAACCTCATGTCTTCCACTGACTGTAGGATCCTCCAGAGAGTCAGCCTCTTCCTCCTGCACTTCCCTAAGGCTCTTTTCAAATTCCTCAAGAAACTCATCCTCGTCCTCATCACTCATCTCGAGCTCGAATTCATTTTCGAAATCCTCTAAAAATGCGGACTCAGAAAAAGCGCGTCGCAGGTTCTCGCGCTTAGTACGGCGGGGCTCATAATCATACAGTCCCTGAGCGGACATAAAATCATCATCAGGTGATATCTGTGTACGCCTGCGGATCTTTTCCTCCTGCTCCATCTGCTCCCGTCTGGATGCCATATCTACATCTGTTTTTGCTTTGCTTATGGAATTAAGCAGTCCGTCCAGATAATCCTCTGAATTTGCCAAAATCCCATACCTCCATAAATCTGCTCAAATAATGATAAAAAGGGGAGGATACGCCTCCCCTTTGAATGATCAAAAAATCATGCGCCTTTGCGGGCTGACTCATACTTGTCAACCAGATTATCGATAGCTTCAACCAACATACCGATCTCGGGCTTGGTGAGCTGTGCATCAGCTCCGAGAGACTCACCCTTGCGTCTGATCTCATCATTGATAAGGGATGAGAAGATGATAACGGGAATATTGCGCATAGTCTCGTCATCCTTAACAAGCTTTGTAAGTCTATGTCCGTCCATCTTGGGCATCTCGATATCAGTAACGATGCAGTGAACATCATCGAGAACCGTACCCTTCTGATCCATCTCGCAGAGCTTGTCCCATGCCTCCTGTCCGTTAGGATTGACATTAAGGTTGGTGTATCCTGCCTTCTTGAGACACTCAACAATGAGCTTGGAAAGAAGGGGTGAATCCTCAGCGATAAGGATGGGTGACTTGGATCTGTCTCTCTCCTCATAATCATCAAGATCCGAAACCTTAAGACCGGTCTCGGGATTGATATTGGATACGATCTTCTCGAAATCGAGGATAACGATAAGTCTGTCCTGGAGCTTGATAACTCCGGTGGATACTCCGTTGTCATCTGAAGAGATGGTTGAATCGGGCTCATTGATATCCTCCCATGAAACACGGTGGATACCAAGCACCTCGTCTACATGGAATGCAGTATTGAGGTTATTGAAATTGGTGATGAAGAAAAGTCCCTCAATATCGGGATCATTCTCATAACCCAGGCACTTGCGAAGATTGATGACCGAGATCATGGTATCTCTCGGCATAAATATACCCTCAACGAAAGGGTGGGAGTTAGGTACCGGTGTTACGTGCTGATAGGTAAGGATCTCCCTTATCTTAGCAACGTTGATGCCGTAATAATTATCAGCGATCTTAAACTCCAGTATCTCCAGTTCGTTAGTTCCGGACTCAAGTAAGATATTAGTATCCATGCTTCTCCTCTTTCCCCTTTCTTGCTACTTTTTGGCTGAAAGCTCAGTATCTATTGTGTATGTAATGTTGCCCCTCGGCAAAGCAAGGGTAACATCTGAAGCCTTTTTAACAGTTCCTGTAGGGAACTGGAATAAAATGACCAGATTCTTGGAACGGTCTGCCCTGATGGTACCGTCAAAAGTAGTTAGGTCATTAAGGAGCAATGTAGCCTGACTGGTGGCTGTAACCCCCTCATATCCTGCCTCAAATCTGAGTCCCAGATTAGGAAGTGTCAACGTGATGTCCTTATCAGTGGTGTTCTTGGCCTTGATCCTCATGACCAGAAGCTCATTGCCCTCGTCCGGTGTAAGATCATATACCTCTCCGGATCTGTAATCTGTAGAAACCTTGGCTCCCTTGTATAGGAAGGTTACTCCCTCCACTCCGATAGCCTCAGTAAGAGTAGTGACCGTCTCATCATCTCGGGACTGATCCTCTGTCTGTGACTGATCACCGGAATCCTCCGAACCGGAGTCCTCATCACCGGACTGATCGCTGCCGGAATCCTCATCACCCGAACTGCTATCACCGGTATCGGATCCATCAGCATCATCACTTTCCGAAGTATCCTCCTCAGTCTGTGCCGGCTGCGTCTGATCCTCCTCCTTATCCGATTTGGAAGTATCCTCGATAAGAGAAACCAAACCGCGGTCCTGATGGATATTGAACTTGGAAATAACCCTGGAACAATACAGAGCTATCTGCTCCTGATCCTCATCGGTCAACTCCGTCATCTTCGGAAGAAAACCGCATCCACCGAGTGTTATTGCCAGGGATGAAACAAGGATACAGGCGGCTATCCGCTTGCGGACCCTCATAGGCCTCTCCTTTCTGCTCATATATAGTAATATACTAGCATTTATCCCTTTAATATTCAACATCTTTTTCACTTGGCAAAGGTGATAAAAAACGTGACGCCGCCTTCGTCATTCACTGCTCCGCGAGTCGCTCCGAGACTCTCGGCAATAGCCGAAACAATGGACAGTCCTATGCCGCTTCCGCCGTATTCTCTGGTCCTCGCCTCGTCCACCTTGTAAAACTTATCCCAGATGCGTCCCATGGACTCCTCCGGAATATGCTCACCGGTATTAAAAACAGAAAGTCTGGTACCGGACTCATCATCGCTTTCAACGGTAACTTCGATCCGTTTCTCACCCTCACAATGATTGATGGCATTGGTGATATAGTTCGTTATAACCTGCTCCGTAGCAAAATCGTCGGACCATACAAAGCAGCTGTCCGGCCCGTTATAAACCGCGTTGATACCCTTTTGTTCAAACAGTATCTTGTTGCGTTCCATAACACCTCGGACAACACTGACCAGGTCGATCCTCTCCGGATGCATCACGTCCTCACCGAACTCAAGCTTGTTGAGAGACAGAAGTTGCACGACTATCTTGTTCATGCGTTCCGCCTCCTCCATGATAACTTCACAGTAAAAGCTGCGGCTCTCTTCATCCTCGTTGACCGATTCGGAAAGGCCCTCTGCATATCCCCTGATAAGTGCGAGAGGCGTCTTGAGTTCGTGTGATACATCGGACAAAAAGTCCCTGCGCATTTTTTCATTTTCGCGCCTGACCTTAAGATCTCTGTTAAGATCGGCATTGGCAGCCTTGAGCTGGCCTATGGTATCCCGCAAAGTCTCCGACATGCGGTTCATCCTCTCGCCAAGTTCATCTATCTCATTGGGATGTTCGCGGGTCTTGTATCTCGCCTCAAAATCCAGCTGTTCCATCCGCCTGCTGATATCTGAAAGTTCTCCAATAGGCCTGGTTATGAGTTTTGAAAGACCTGTGGCCATAATAATGGAGATCGCGATGGAAATAACTCCTGCCACCAAAAGAAATCTGGTAGAGAGTCTTACACTGTCATTGATACTCTCAACGGCGGTCCTAATGATGATAGAGTTATTATCGGGAAGCGTCCCCCACAAAAGCAGGTAGTCCCCCACCATCCGATCATCATGCTGCCTCTCAATGGAGTAATTTTCTCCCTGACGTATCACCTCTTCTTTTTCTCCGAAGAGCATACGATAAAACTGGGAAAAAAGAAGGTTGTTCTGTCCCTGAGACGAAAGCACAGCCTCTCCGCCTGCAGTCATGACGGCAACCTGAAGATTCCGATCGCTGCACAGTTTTTCAAAGGTGACCCTGTAATCATCGCTGTAAAGCATATCTTCGTTATCAGCCTCTGAAAACTGCACAAAAGCGTCATAAAGCTGCTTTTGCTTGTAGTCCTCATAATAAGTGCCCAAAAATCTCGTATTGACTATGAATATGAGCCCTATGAGGATAAAGGTGACAAGCACCATTGAAAAGGCGATCTGTGTTCTGATGTTTCCTTTTCTCTTTTTACTGTCCATGGCAGTGATGCTCCTTGCAATACTTAACAGCACCCGGATCCGTAGGATCCCAGGTATGCCAGTAAGGAAGAGCTGCTACCTTGGGTCTTGCCAGTGGTTCATAACCGGTCTTGGAAACCACATGGACCGTAGTTCCTATTGCACAATTGTCAAAGATCCACTTGGCAGCATAGGCTTGAAGCCTGATGCACCCGTGGGAGCAGACCGTACCCAGTCTGTTATATGCACCAACAGCAAGATTTTTATTGTTGTTGTATGAATTGTAAAAGATAGAATGGAAGTAGATACCGTTGGAAACTACCCTGGTGCACCACTGTCCCCAGCAGGGCCCCATAAGCTCATGCCACCTGAGTTTGACAATGGTATGATGGGTACCTATAGGGGTGGCATATCCGGGGGAACAGATAAAGCTCTTGAGAGGTATCAGTTCCTTTCCAACCTTGGAATAAACTACCGTCTGACCCTTGGCTTTGTTGACATAGATCTCATAGGTTCCCTTCTCATCATCGGAAAGATACTTTTCGGGATCCTCGATCCTGGTGCCGTCTCCAAAGTAATAAAGCCTCAGTGTCTTATTGTAAACACTTGAATTCTGATCCTTGACTTTTTTCTTTTTGATCTTGAGTTCAACAGTTCCGGTAACCTCATTGCTGCCGGATTTTTTGCTGCTTCCGTCGTCCGCCTCGCCGTATGCAACAACCTTGTAGGTGAAGGTATCTCCAAGATTCACCTTTTTGTCAAGGAAACTTGTGGTAGCCGCTCCCTTGATCTTTTTGAGTTTGGTGTATTTTGCAGCATCTTCAGCCTTACGATAAACGATATATCCCTGGGCACTTGAGTTTTTCTTCCAGGTAACCTTCTGACTGATCCGGACAGGTTCAACAGAAAGGACCTTGATATTCTTAAAACCGGTCGTGGCCTCGATACCCTCTTCATCCATCTCTCCGTATACCGCATCACCCTCGTCATCATAGACTATGGCAGCAACGGAATAATAATATGTCTTGAGCTGCTTGAGGCCGGTATCCGTATAAGACTTGGCATCTTCATCCAGCTCATCGATTATCTCCATGTCATCATCATCGGTCCATCTGTAGATAGCATAGCCCTCTGCACCGGTAACGCCGCGAAAATTGATGGTTATCTTATTTGTCTTAGCCTTGGCTGAAACGAGCTCCGGGATCTCCTCCAGGGGATCCGTTTCCTCCACCGGCTCCTCATCCACAGGATCATCAGTGGTCTCTTCGGGTACAGGATCTACCGTCTCTCCCTCTGATCTGTTTATCTGCTCATCGGGATTTATGGTGGCAGCATCAAGCCTGACAACCGGCGCTGAGAAAAAGGTCACAAAGAAAAGGACAAGCGCCATTAAAAATGAATATATACCTTTGTGTTTAAAAAAAGATTTCATAAGAAACTACTCTCCTGCATCAAACTTGTACCCCATACCCCAAATGGTATGGATGTACTCCCCGCATTCTCCTAACTTGCTGCGGAGTTTTTTTACATGTGTATCTATAGTCCTGGCATCTCCGAAATAATCGTAATCCCAAACACTTTCCAGGATCTGCTCTCTCGAAAGAGCGAGACCCCTGTTTTCCATAAAGTAAACCAGAAGATCAAATTCACGAACGGACAACTGAACCTCCCGGCCCG
This sequence comes from Lachnospiraceae bacterium, assembly GCA_016288825.1. GTDB lineage: Bacteria > Bacillota > Clostridia > Lachnospirales > Lachnospiraceae > Weimeria. The sequence continues at coordinate 16,341 of JAEELH010000219.1, forward strand.
ACACCGTAACCCGATGTGCTCCTTTGTCCACCGACAATTCTCCCTCGCTGAGGATATCCGCAGCGCTGCGGGGTGCAGTCGAATCGGAACGTTTGAGAATGGCCCGGATCCTTGCCACAAGAAGTTTGGGTGAAAAGGGTTTGGTAACGTAGTCATCCGCGCCGGCATCAAAACCGTTAAGAGCATCGATCTCGTCCGATCTGGCAGTCAGCATTATAACCGGAACATCAGACTTACTCCTGATCTCCCGAAGTACCTCGTATCCGTTTTTTACGGGCATCATCACGTCCAGAACAATTAGTCCGATATCAGACTCTGCTGCAAATATATCCAAGGCACTCTGGCCGTCTCCTGCCTCAAGGACCTCATACCCGTCCCTGACCAGGAAATCACGGATCAACTTTCGCATCCGCATCTCATCATCAACTACCAGTATTTTCTCCAAGGGTACTATCCTCCGTATCCTGTTGGATCATCAATTCATTTTCCCTGGCCCTGATCTGCTTTTCTCTCTGATCCAACTGTTGCTGCCAGGAAGCATATTCGTTTTCGACCTGCTGCTTGTAATTCAGGATAGTGGTCATATTGGATGTCATTCCGATAACTATCATGACCACCACAGCCAGCGCAAGAATAGCGCTTACAACTACAGATGCCCTGAACTTATCCCGATAATCATTCCTGTCTTTAATGCTTTCTTTTCTTGATCTGCGATTACCGTCACTTTCGATCTTGCTGCCCTCCGGAATAATGGGATCCGCATAAATGGGATCTACAAGGGTTTCCGGTATCTGCGGCTTGTTCTGAAGATATCTCTGAAGATCATGAAGAAAAGCTGTACCGACAGCAGTATGGAAAACCTTTTGATGGACCAACTTTTGATACACGGAAAGAACGGTTTCCGGTTTGTTGTAATCAATCTGGCCCTGAAGGTAATTTACGGCATTCTCTTCCTTTAGTGCCATATCGATCATGGCGCTGTCGGAAAAAGCAAAGCCACTAATTATCTGAGTATTTTTATCATCTGCCATATCATCACCTGAATGCCTCATGGGCTTCTACTTTACCTTATCCGCACCAAGTGCTCCCTCCTGCGCCAGCTCAACCAGGCTTTCAACCACCTCTTTGTTAAGCTGGGTGCCTCCTACACGTCTGATCTCTGAAATAACCTCCTCCAGAGGCATCTTTTTACGATAGGGTCTGGTAGAATACATGGCGTCAAAAGTATCTGCCACTGCAATAAGCTGTGCCACCATGGGGATATCATCACCTGACAATCCCTGAGGGTAGCCCTTGCCGTCAAGATGCTCATGGTGGTAACCTGCCCCAAGAGCAAGATCCGGATCTATATCTATCTCCTTAAGGATCTCGTAACCCTTGGAAGTATGCTCCTTCATGATCTTATATTCTTCATCATTAAGAGCCTCCGGTTTGTTGAGGATCTCATCCGGAATGGTTATCTTACCTATGTCATGAAGAAGTGCGATATTGTATATCCTCTGGATCTCATCATCGGAATATCCCAGCTTTTTAGCCAGAAGTTTGGTATACTTTGCCACCCTGAAACTGTGACCGTTGGTGTACCTGTCCTTAAAGTCGATGGCCTTAGCGAAAGCACGTACAACCGAGTTCAAAGTCTTCTGTGTTTCCTTCTGCTTTCTCTCAAGAGCCTCTGTACGCCTCTTGATATAGTTCTTGATGATAAAGTAAGCAATGATCGCAAGCACTACCAACATTACCACATAGAACCATATATGCTCCCAGAATGCCTTCTTTTTGATTATGGTGATGTAAAGTTCACTCCAGACATCCTCTGTGATAGGATCGATGGTAGCCAGATGGTAGGTATACTTTCCTCCGGAAAGGTTGGTATAATTCACGGGACCAAGTTCTCTCCTGGTAACCCGGGTCGGCTCCTCATCAAATCCTTCCAGCTGATAAGAGATGGCCGGATTGTTGAGTGAAAAGGTCAGTGCATATCCATTGACAATGACACGCTTTGCGCTGGACGGTATGGTAACCTTGCCCTTGCCGGACTCATCATACTTGACCTCGTAATGCTCTCCATCTACCTCCACATAGGGAACGGTAAGCTTGACCTGATCCTCCCCGATGGAATACTTCGTCACATTAAAACTGCATACGCCGTTAGTTCCGGAAATATAGACGGTACCATCCTCGTCCATATAATTACGGGAGTTGGCGGTAGTCACGTAAGGAAGTCCGTTTTCGGAATTGAAAATGGTATAATCGATCTCTTCATTGTCAAGCATCTGCTGGGCGTCAACCCTGTAGATACCGGCGCTGGAAAGAACCCAAAGGTCTCCCATACGGCCCTCGAAAAGATCAAAGTTATTGGAATATGGATAGTTCTTGATACTGGTGATAACTCCGTCCTTGTAATAAGCAATGGAATTACTTGTAATGATCCAGTAAATTCCCTCTCTCTGGGAATCCTTTTTCACTCTAAGTATGACTTCGGACTCGAGTCCGTCCTCCATACCGTAGTGTTTGATCTCATTTTCCTTATAAAGATAAAGACCGCCACCGTCACTACCCATAAGGATAGAACCGTCATCGGTCTGACAGATAGTAAGTATCTCCGTATTGATGATACCATCCGAATAGTCCAGTTTATCTATAGTCTTGCCATCCTTAACGAAGTAGATACCCTCGTTGGTTGACACAGCTATAGAACCGTCGCTAAGCTCACAACTGGTACGGACCTTTGTGGCATTCATCCCCGTCTTGGAATCATAGCAGGTGATGGTCCCGTCCTGGCTGTAGCAGACAAGACCGTACTCACTGTAGGTAGAAAGCAGGATATTACCCTTGGAATCCTTCTTGATGCTTCGGATACGGATACCCTTAAGCATGTCAGTGAGTTCATTTTCCACAGTATCGGTCTCATTCCTTACAATAACAAGTCCGGTATCGGTCCCCAGATACAGCAGATCATCAAACATACATGTGGTATTGACCACCATCCCCGGAAGGGCTGCACTTCGGCTTATGTCCGTAAAGATACTCTTTGTTATTTTCATAACTCCCTGACGGGATGAAGCAAACCAGTAGTTTCCCTCGTAGTCCACCATCATATCGTCAACGGAATTATTGATATCGACTTTTTCAAGTTTTTTGCAAAGGCCCCTGCTGTCCACATATCCAATACCGCTGTCAGAGCATACCCAGAGCATGCCTTCAGCCTGACGGAGGGCCTTGATATAACTAAGCTCTCCTGTAGTGTATGTGGAATGTGTAGCCATCCCTACGGTGATATCACCGTAGATTATGGTATTGCCCTCTGTTCCCAGGTAGACAAATCCAACTCTGTCGGGATCCGGCTCAATACAGGTCACATTGCCTATACCCAGCGGAGTATCGTCGTAACACTCTACCATAGCGTTATCTTTGACATAGAAAAAATGCCCATCGGTAGTAACGCCGTAGATTATACCCTCGCTGTCGTTTTTGATCTCATATACGAAATCATCATGCAGACTACCATCAGGCATATCATGGAGCTGCATGTCAGGATCGATGTAATAGAGTCCCTGAGTTGTGGCAAGATAGATATTGCCCCGATCATCCTCTGCAATGGAACGAACGGACGCACTACGAAGGCCGTCCGATTTAGAGAAAAACTGAAATTCCTCTCCAACCTTGACCGCCGCTCCACCGTCGTTGGTACCTATCCAGAGTCTGTCCTTTGAGTCCACATACAGACTTACGACACTGGATATTCCCTGAGACGAATCATATCTGTAAAACTCATTGCCGTCATATCTTACAAGACCACTGTAGCTTCCGATCCAGATAAATCCATCCTTACTCTGGACCACTGCATTGGCCTCGGAAGTGGGCAGACCTATACTGCTGTCATACAGTACAGATGTCTGTCCAAGTTCAAGACCTGTTACATCACGCATCGGCTCCTTTGCAAAGCTTCCAATGACTCCCACAAGAAGCCCTATTATCATGGCGATGACAAGTGCCAGTGCAATGATCCTGTTGCGCTTTTTCATAACGGAACCGCCCTTCAGTCCTCAATAGCAAGTGCTGCAGTAATAATAGCCATGGAATAAACCTCGATGGCGTTACATCCTCTGGAAAGATCATTGATGGATGCGTTAAGTCCCAAAAGGATGGGGCCGTAAGCATCGAAATGACCCATACGCTGTGCTGCCTTATATCCGATATTTCCTGCATTGATATCAGGGAAGATAAAGGTATTGGCATGACCTGCCACATCTGATCCGGGGCACTTTGTACGTGCAACCCTGGGTGAAACCGCTGCATCGAACTGCATCTCACCATCGATGGGAAGATCCGGGTACTTTGCCTTAGCCTTGACTGTTGCGTTTCTCATCTTGTCAACGGTAGGTCCCTTGCCTGATCCGTAGGTAGAGTATGAAAGAAAAGCTACCTTGGGATCGATTCCGAATACACGGGCACAGTTAGCTGCCTCACCGCAGATCTCAACAAGTTCATCTTCTGTAGGATCGATATTGATAGCGCAGTCTGCCATGGCAAGTACTTCGTTTTCACCTGTAGCTGACTGACGTACAAGGATGAAGCATGAAGACACGATGGAGTTGCCCGGCTTAGTCTTGATGAGCTGAAGTGCGGGACGAACTGTATCAGCAGTGGAATATGTAGCACCGCCCAGAAGTGCCTGAGCCTCACCCATCTTCACCAGCATGGTTCCAAAATAATTTGTCTTGGAAAGGATGCCTCTTGCCTCCTCGGGTGTAACACCCTTGCTCTTACGAAGCTCACAGAAAAGCTCAACCATCTCGTCGAGTCTCTCATAAGTCTTAGGGTCGATAACCCTGGCACCACGGATATTGTATCCTGCCTCCTCTGCTGCAGCCTCGATCTCTGCCTGATCTCCCAGAAGGATAGGTGTAAGGAAACTGCTGGCAAGAAGACGGGAAGCCGCCTCAAGGATACGAGGATCGCTACCCTCTGTAAAAACGATTGTCTTAGGACTCTTCTTAAGACGCTGGATCATATCACCAAAACCAAATGACATCATGTACCTTCTTTCTATGTGACGGCAAAAGCCGCGTTGATATGTGAAAATTTATTGGGGAACCACCCTGCCGTTCTTTTTAACGGTGATCGTATCAGATAGTCCGTCAATGTATGAAAGGACCGCCTCTGCCTCATCACCCTGAAGGGCCGAAGTCTTGGCACTTCTGGCTTTTGCAGGCAAAAGAACATGCTTAAGACCGTCCTGGGTGGCAATGATCTTGACTGCCGCCGTACGGTCAATGGTTTCATTGAATATAAAATTACCAAGGCTATAGTATATCATCTTTCCGTTGTATGATTCAACCCCTTGGAGGACGTGAGGATGGGCGCCTATCACGGCATCTGCCCCCGCATCAATGAACTGATGCGCCATCGGTTGCTCGTATTCACGAAGATTGGTGGTGTGCTCCTGTCCCCAGTGAACCATTACAAAAAGATAATCACATTCTTCCTTGGATTCCTTGATCTTTTGGATAAGATCTGTGGGATCGTAAGTAGTAAAAACTCCCGGAGTCTGATTATGGACATCCCAGGATACTACGGGAATAACCCTTGATGCTGCCAGAAAGCCGAACTTCATGCCTTCCTTTTCGATAACACAGAGTTGACTTGCTCTCTCGAAGCTGTCCCCTGCACCGATATACTCTACTCCCGCATCATCAAGAGTATCAAAGGTATCCGAAAGCGCATCCTTGCCAAAATCCAGAACGTGGTTGTTGGCAAGACCCGCTACATCCACGCCCATCTCATTGATAATGGATACGTACTTGGGATCCACCCGGAAAGTATACTGCTTGTCCGGAGCCTTGGTTCCTCTGGTGGAAAACGGAAACTCATGATTGACTGCAAGGATATCAGCCGATGTAAGTTTCCTTAGCATACGATCGTCAAGCACACCGCTGATGCCGCTGTTGTTATAATTACGAAGTACGTAATCGGACAAAAGAACGTCTCCCGTAAAAATAAGGGAAACCTTAGGTTCCTCCGGTTCGGGCTCGGGCTCCTGTGCCACAGGTTCCTCTTCGCCCTGATCGGAAGTCTGCTCTAACTCTCCGGAATCCTCCGAAGGCTTTTGAGTTGCAGGTTCCTTCTCAGTCTTTGCTGACAGATTTTGTCTGAGATCGGACAAAGCTGTAAGAGCCTTTTCATCCCATCTGAAGCAGACACCCGCAGCGATCAATACTCCGATAACAAGCACAAGAAGGGTCAGCTTCACTGTATTTCCGCCGCCCCTCTTTTTATTCTGTTTTCTGTGGGTTCGATTAATACCCACTACTTTTCTGTCCTTTTCAGGAAAAATCATATAAGCTTCTCCAAGGATACGATCCTAACACAAAGTGTAAAGAGCTCAGCCGCAAGCTTAAGGTCATCAAGACTGGGATAAGTAGGAGCCACACGGATATTGGTATCCTTGGGATCCTTGCCATAAGGCCAGGTCGCTCCTGCTGTTGTCATGGTAACACCTGCCTTCTTGGCTCTTGATACGATCTCCTTAGCACAGCCTTCCATGCTTTCAAAACTGATAAAGTAACCGCCTCTGGGCTTAGTCCACTCACCGATCTCCAGACCACCGAGGTTCTTTTCAAAGATCTCTTCAACCGCCTCAAACTTGGGACGAAGGATATTGGCGTGCTTTCTCATATGCTCTGTCAGATTGTGTATGTCTCCGAAGAATCTGACATGACGAAGCTGGTTAACCTTGTCGTGACCTATGGTCGCATACTTAAGCTGCTTCTGGATATCCTCAAGATTGTTGGGAGAGGTTGCAAGAGCTGCAATACCGCTGCCCGGGAAGGTGATCTTGGAGGTTGATGCAAACTTGTAAACCAGATCGGGGTTACCTGCACGCTTGCACTCTGCAAGGATCTCAATAAGATAATCCTGTTTGTCATCATAAAGATGATGTACACCGTAAGCATTGTCCCAGAAAATACGGAAATCAGATGCCTTGGGCTTAAGACGTGCAAATCTGCGTACCGTCTCATCCGAATAAGAATAACCCTGAGGATTGGAATACTTGGGAACGCACCAGATACCCTTGATGGTCTCATCCTCTGCAACAAGCTTTTCAACCATGTCCATATCCGGACCTTCGCTTGTCATGGGAACCGGTATCATCTTGATACCGAAATACTCGGTCATGGCAAAATGTCTGTCGTATCCCGGTGAAGGGCAGAGAAACTTGACCTCATCCAACTTGCACCAGGGTGTATTGCCCATGATACCATGTGTAAATGCCCTTGAAAGGGTATCATACATAACATTGAGGGATGAGTTACCGTAGATTATGATATTATCCGGATGGTTCTCCATCATATCTCCGATCAGTACCTTAGCCTCATGGATTCCGGAAAGGACTCCGTAATTACGGCAATCGGTGCCATCCTCACAAGTCAGATCCACTGAAGAACTGAGAACATCCATCATTCCCATGGACAGATCAAGCTGCTCAATACAAGGCTTTCCCCTGCTCATATCAAGTGAAAGTTCCTTGGCCTGAAACTTCTTGTATTCCTGCATCAGACTCGCAAGCTCTGCCTTAAGTTCCTTTTTGTCCATCTGTACGTATGGCTTCATCTCATCCTCCTTAAACAAACGTGTTACTTTCCGGGTCATACTCATAACCTATGGATCCCAATATCTGCTTGATCTCATCGACACTCATGCCGGACTTACCGGCAAGCATCTCAAGGTTGGGTTCCTTGTCCCGCAGCTGCATATTCACAACAGAAAGCAGCATTGCCGGGTCTCTTGGAAGATCCAGTGACGACATCACTCCACCTCCTCGATAGCTTTTCCGATATCGGACCTCATATACTTATTATCAAAGGATACCCACTTTGTTGCCTCGTAAGCATTTTTGCGGGCTGTAGTAAGATCTGATCCCAGTGCGGTAACACCGAGAACTCTTCCTCCATTGGTTACAATCTGTCCGGAATCGGACTTTGCAGTTCCGGCATGGAAGCAGAAGTACTCCTTCTCATCAAACTTATCAAGTCCCTCTATGGGGAATCCCTTTTCGTACTTAACAGGATATCCGTCACTTGCAAGGACTACGCAGACTGCCGCATTATCCTCAAACTCCACTGGAACCTCTGAAAGACGTCCGTCAACACAGGCCTCCATGATATCGATAATGTCTCCCTTGAGTCTGGGAAGAACTACCTGAGCCTCGGGATCTCCGAACCTGCAATTGTATTCCAGAACCTTGGGTCCCTCAGGTGTAAGCATAAGGCCAAAGAAGATAACTCCCTTGAAAGCCCTGCCCTCAGATGCCATAGCATCCACAGTAGCCTGATAAATGTGTTCCTTACAAAAAGCATCCACCTCATCAGTGTAAAAAGGCGAAGGAGAAAAGGTTCCCATACCTCCGGTATTAAGACCCGTATCTCCGTCTCCAGCCCTCTTGTGATCCTGGGCAGAACTCATAATCTTGATGGTCTTGCCGTCACAGAATGAAAGAACGGATACCTCACGGCCTGTCATAAACTCCTCTATGACCATGCGATTGCCGGCGTCACCAAACTTTTTATCCTGCATGATCTCTTTTACGCCGTCCAAAGCCTCCTGTTCATTCTGGCAGATAAGAACGCCCTTACCGAGAGCAAGACCGTCGGCTTTCAATACCACCGGATACTTAGACTCATTTTTAAGGTAAGCTATTGCTGAGTCCGCATCATCAAAAGTCTCATATCCCGCTGTGGGAATGTTGTACTTTTTCATAAGTTCCTTGGAAAAAGCCTTGCTTCCCTCAAGGATAGCCGCATTTTCCCTGGGGCCGAAGGTTTTGATCCCGGCCTTTTCAAAACGATCAACGATGCCACCCACCAACGGATCATCCATGCCGATGATTGCAAAGTCTATGGCTTCCTTCTTTGCAAAATCCACCAGACCGTCGAAATCCATGGCTTTGATGGGAACACACTCTGCAAGTGCCTCTATCCCGGCATTACCGGGTGCACAGTAAATCTTATCAACGCGTGGGCTGCGGGATACAGCCAGTGCGATCGCATGCTCTCTTCCGCCGCTTCCAACTATAAGTACTTTCATGCTTCCTCCTTAGCGATCATGTCTATAGCCTTAGGTAAAAGGACCCACTCTGCCTGCTCCATTACCCTTCTCTGAAGGATCTCCGGAGTATCTCCATCATGGACCTCAACTGCTTTTTGAAGGATGATGGGGCCTGTATCCGTCCCCTCATCTACATAGTGTACCGTAGCTCCGGTTATCTTAACCCCTCTGGCCAGTGCCGCCTCATGAACCTTGAGGCCGTAGTATCCCTTACCGCAGAAGGAAGGGATCAGCGAAGGATGGATGTTTATTATCCTGCCGCTATAGCCTGAAATGATCTCCGGAGGAATGACTACAAGGAAACCTGCCAGAACAATAAGTCCGGGATGATACTCATCAATGGTGTCCTTGAGAGCCTTGTTAAACTCAGCTCTGTCAGCATAATCCGAAGGCGAAACACATCTGTGATCAATGCCGTGCTTTGCCGCTCTCTCAAGTGCAAAAGCACCCTTGTTATTACTGATGACCGCCGCTATCCGGGCATTATTGACACGCCCATCCTCGATGGCATCGATAATAGCCTGAAGATTGGTCCCTCCGCCGGATACAAGTACAACTACGTCTAGCATAAACTGATACCTCTCTTCCCGGACTCAATATGTCCGATTTCGTACACAGTATCACCTGCGCTTCTGATAGCTTCCATTGCTTTTGTCGCATCTGAAGGATCAACGGTGATGGCCATTCCTATACCCATGTTATATGTGTTGTACATCATCTCGGATGATATATCTCCCTTTTTAGCAAGAAGATCGAATATAGCCGGAACCTCATAGGATGACTTTTCTATAACCGCACAAAGATCATCGGGAAGCATTCTCGGAATGTTTTCATAAAAACCACCGCCTGTAATGTGACTGCAGCCTCCGATGGTAATTCCCGCCTTTTTCACTGCGGAAAGGGCTCCGACATAGATCCTTGTAGGTGCAAGGAGAACCTCACCCAAAGTGCGTCCTCCAAGTTCATCATACTTTTGTCCAAGTGACTCCGGAGTTATATCAAATACTTTTCTTACAAGAGAAAATCCATTGGAGTGAACGCCGGTGGAGGCAATACCAAGGATAACATCTCCGGCCTTCATATTTTCTCCGGTTATCATCTCGGAACGCTCTACAACTCCAACTGCAAATCCCGCAAGATCATACTCATCCTCCGGCATAAGTCCGGGATGCTCTGCAGTCTCTCCGCCTACCAGTGCAGCTCCCGCCTGACGGCATCCCTCAGCAACACCTGATACAATGGAAGCGATCTTTTCGGGATAGTTTTTTCCACAGGCAATATAATCCAGGAAGAAAAGAGGCTCTCCTCCGGCACATGCGATGTCATTGACACACATTGCCACACAGTCGATACCTATTGTATCATGCTTGTCCATTACAAAAGCCAACTGAACCTTGGTACCGCATCCGTCCGTTCCCGAAAGGAGTACGGGATCGGACATGTTCTTGATCTTGGAAAGATCAAAGGCTCCCGCAAATCCGCCAAGACCGCCTAATACCTCAGGACGCATAGTCTTTTTAACATGTTCCTTGATAAGCTCTACCGACTTATAACCCGCCTCAATGTCAACTCCTGCCTTTTTGTAATCCATATTATCCTCCCGGTTTACTGTAAGTACGCCTCTATACCAACCTTTGCCAACTTTTCATCTTTGTCAATTACTTCATTTTTCATCTTTTCAGAATAGTCCCTGAGTTTTGAAAGAAGTGCATCATCTGATGTAGCCAGGATCTTAGCGGCGAGGATACCTGCATTGGCTGCTCCTCCGATGGCTACTGTCGCAACGGGGATACCTGTAGGCATCTGGACTATAGAGTAAAGGGAATCCACTCCTCCAAGATCCGAAGTCTTCATGGGCACTCCTATAACAGGAAGAGGGAAGATAGCCGCACACATACCGGGAAGATGAGCTGCCTTGCCCGCACCTGCGATTATGACTTTATAGCCTTTGTCTGCTGCGCTCTTTGCATACTCGAAAAACTCATCCGGCTCTCTGTGTGCTGAAATGATCCTAACTTCATAGGATATCCCCAACTCATCCAGTACCTCTGCTGCTTTTTTCATAACAGGAAGATCTGAATCACTTCCCATTACTATTCCTACCTGTGCCATCTTAACCTCCTTATACTTATGAAGCAAGTTCCTCTAATGGTTTATTAAGTTCCTCACAACCCGGAACAACGAAACGTCCGTCCTTAATTATGGGTATCCTCTCACCATCCTCGCAGATAACCTCAATAAGTCCTAATTCCTCAAAGGGGATGGTGATATCGGTATGACAGTTAAAATATGCCTTGCTAAAGTCAGTGTCACGAAGGCGCGAAATGGAATTATCTCTGGGAATGATCTCCTTGCCGTTTGGATTGTACATAGGTACATCTTCCGAATAGGAATAACAGGTATCACCTACAGCAAAGTGAGGACCTGTCTTTTCCGCAATAAGGATCGGGAACTTTCCAAGGATATCATACTTGCATCCTACCTGATATGCTACGGTATTGGTACCGATGGCAAACTCGCCGATAGGAAGACTATCATGCTTGTAGAGGATATTGTCAAAAATAAGTTTTCTTCCCTCTGCAGGATCCTCGAAATTAGCGCAGGAATAATCAGTCACCCTGCCCTCTTTGAAGGTGAGTTTAAGATCCTTAAACTCGTAGTCTCCCAGGTAAACATGGGAAACAAACAGTACTCCCTCCGTGCCTTCAAGCTGAGGTGAAGTAAATACTTCGCCTACCGGAATATTGACATCCGCTACACAGTTTTCAAACTTCGTTTCCTTTTCAGGGTCCGATATAGGCTGAAGATATACGGTGATATCTGTTTCATTGCCCCCGCATCCGAGAACATGAACCTTTTCTCCCCTATCAAGAACATCAATGATATTCTGCTGCATATCTCTGTATGAAACGTAATCCAAAGTATTGATCCGGACTGTCTCCCTAAAGATCTCCTCAAACTTATCGCCGATCTCGGGAACGGGATAAGAAATGATGGAAAAGCAGGTTGTCTCACCTGGAATGTATGTATTGAGTATCTCGGACATTCGGGATCTGTACATTACATTGAGCTGATTCTGCTCCTTGGTATATCTTTTGTTCTCCGGATGATTAATGGGAACAAAGGTAGCATTACCAAAGACCTCGGTAACAGCAGGTCCCGCGTAAGTGCGTGCCTTATCCTTGTACTTTTCGTAAGTATCCTTTGCTACCTCAAGACGTCTCTCGACATAAGCCTTATCGTAATAAAAGCCGTCATCTTCTCTATGATCGTAGATGAACTGTTTGTTGAGCGGCGTTGAATAAACTCCGCTGATCCTTCCGCCTTTTCTTCCATTGCATGAAAGAAGAGCCTCTCTCCAGAAATTGGACTTAAGTCCCAGTTTTTCGAAATTATTTATGACGCATCTCATGACACGCTCAAGACCGATAGGAAAATGTACTCCTACTGACGTCTTTGCGGAAAGATCCTTTTTGGCAAGTTCAAATCCCATACGGAATCCCTCTGTAAGAGTATCTGCCATGGACTGGATCTCATCCTCAGGAAGTGATGCGAGATAGGAAGACATCCTGATCTCGTTGTTCGTGATATATGTACCGTAACGGTAAAGATATGATGTATCGGAAAGGTCGGACTCCATTATGATCCTGTTGAAATAGTCCGATTCTGGACAAACCATCTCCATAACGCTGTCTGCTATAAAAAGTTCCTGATAATCATGATAGAAAGAAACGATCTCACTTGTAAGTGCATGATCGATATCTCCCTCATCATCGAGATCACAGATACCGTAAAGCTGAAGGATCAGTTCAAGCATGATCACCAAAAGATCAACTCTCTGCTCTGCGGCCCATGAATACATTGCAAGAACATCTGCATAAACACAAGAAAGAATGCCACCTACTTCCCCGAGTTTACTTTTTGCATATACCGGGGAAAGAAAACTATTGTCATAATTTTCCGGCATCAGATCATAAAAGATCTCCTCCTGGATATTGGCAAGGACCTGAGTGTCAAGATCCGCCTCTGTCAGGATATGCTCCTCATAATGAGCAATGACTTTCTGGGCAAAGCCCGTAAGCACTCCGAAATACTCCTCTAACGAACCGGCAAGCACCCCCTCCTCCGGTATCTCAAATATCCTCTCGGTTGCCAGCTCGTATCTCTCGTAAATATCATCTGCCGGCTCATAAATACTATGGTCAACTTTAAAAAATCTCACCTCATTACCTCATCAAAAAACAAAAATTCCGTAAACATATACTGCAAGCCAAAGTACAGCCGCCAAAAGCGGAAGTACGAATCCGGTTATCCTGAAAAGCGTATTGTGCTCCACATCTCCCAGAGTGCGATAACCCTGTATTCCCGAACATATTGATGCTATACAGAGCAAAAGCCCCAGTCCACTGATAACCCGGGGCAGCTGGCTTCCCGTACGGGATGCCTCGCTTATCATGACACCGAAAACTATGAGTGATAACACTCCGATCACGGTCGTTATTATATTGATCTGTGCAATAGGCTGCTTTTGAGCCTTGCGTCGTCTTCTAGCCATAACCTCTCCTGATCACACTATAGATCCTGTATAGGATGTAACCGATAATACCTCCGAGGGTGTTAAGGATAATATCATCCACATCACAGCTTCCCAATCTGGTATAAAGCTGGATGATCTCTACAGAAGATGAAAATACAAAACACAGCAATATCGCACCCATGGGATAATGTCCGTCCCCGGTAAAAAGAGCCGGAATGAAAAATCCCAAAGGAACAAAAAGAAGGATATTGCCAAAGATATTGAGAGCAAAAACCTGATCTCCCACCACATCCCTGTAATTTATATACCTCATGATCTCGCGAAAAGGAACGAAATTATATCTTAGGGTTCCTTCGCTCCGGCCGAAGCCCTCCGCAAAGAACAGTATATACGTCATTACAACTATGTAAAGGAAAAAAAGGAATAGCTTAAAAATGTAACGACCAGCTGAACCTTTTTTCAAGACTTCTCCCTTCAATTACATCCATACTTTTCATAGTAAGCATCGATAAGTGCTTTTTTCTCATCATCAATTATGATCTCACCTGTTGAGATAGGATTGTTGTAAAGATAAGAAACTACCTCTTCCATTGTAACTATCGCTGTGGTCTTAAGAGAAAACTCCTCACTGATCTCTGTAAGAGCACTCTTTTCTCCGGTGCCTCTCTCCATCCTGTCAACTGAAACCACAAGTCCCATTACGGACACGTCGGCCTGAGAACGGATAAGGGGAAGAGTCTCTCTGATAGAAGTACCGGCTGTGGTAACATCCTCTATCATAACAACCCTGTCTCCATCCGCAAGCTTAGCTCCAAGAAGGCTTCCGGTATCACCGTGATCCTTAACCTCCTTGCGGTTTGAGCAGTACTTTACGTCCCTGCCGTACTCGGAAGAAATAGCCATGGATGTTGCAACGGAAAGAGGGATACCCTTGTATGCCGGTCCGAAGAGCACATCGAAATCAAGTCCGAAAGCAGACTCAATTGCCTTAGCATAATAAATCCCCAGCTGAGACAACTGGGATCCTGTACGATAATTACCTGTGTTAATGAAAAACGGGGTCTTGCGTCCACTCTTGGTTGTAAAGTCTCCAAAAAGAAGAACTCCAGACTTTATCATAAACTCAATAAACTGCTTCTTATAATCTTCCATCTCTGATCTACTCCTTAACTGCGCCTATAATATCTTTGATGTCACCTATCTGATGCCTTTCCATATAATCCTCGATACCACCCAGTATGTCAAGTGCAATATCAGGCTTTGTAAAAGTAGCGCATCCAACTGCCACCATTGTTGCACCGGCAAGCATAAGTTCTATCGCATCCGTTGCCGACATGACTCCACCCATGCCTATAATGGGAATATCCACCGCATGTGCCGCCTCATAAACCATCCTGACTGCAACCGGATGGATAGCTGCGCCGCTCATCCCACCTGTCTTATTGGCTAGGACAAAAGACTGTCTTTCAACGTCGATCTTCATTCCGGTGATTGTATTGATAAGAGATATACCGTCTGCTCCCGCACTCTCGGCGGCCTTGGCTATCTCTGAAATACTTGTCACATTGGGTGAAAGTTTCATGACAACCGGCTGAGCAGCCTTCTTTTTGATAGCATCGGTAACCTTGAACACCATGTCCGGATCCGTACCAAAGGCAAGTGCTCCGTTTTTAACGTTGGGACACGAAATGTTGATCTCCAACATGTCTACCGGCTGATCTGCAAGTTTTTCAACAACCTCCAGATACTCCTCTAAAGTATGACCACAGACATTGACGATGATCCCGGTATCATGCTCCTTTAGAAAAGCAAGATCTCGTTTTATAAATACATCCACTCCGGGATTCTGAAGTCCGATAGCATTGAGCATTCCTCCGGGAACCTCTGCAACACGAGGTGTTGGATTACCCTCCCAAGGAACTGCCGAAACACCCTTGGTCGTAACTGCTCCCAAAGCATCTATGTCAAAAAACTCACCGTACTCCATACCGCTGCCGAAGGTTCCTGATGCGGTTGTAATGGGATTTTTAAATCTTATTCCGGCAAAGCTTACCTCTGTGGAATAATTGCTCATAATGCCACCTCCCCGGAGTCAAATACCGGACCGTCCTTACAGATTCGGGCGTTTTTAACCTGTGAGTGATCGTCAACATCCTTTGTTTTTGTGATGCATCCGAGACATGCACCGACTCCGCAGGCCATTCTTTCCTCCATGGAAACAAAGCATCGAATATCATTAGCCTCTGCATAAGCTGCAACAGCACGAAGCATTGGAAGCGGTCCGCAGGCAAATATCACATCTGCCTTTTCATCTGAAGCTTTGATAGCGTCGATAACGGTACCTTTTGTACCCATGCTTCCATCCTCTGTTGCTGCAAGGATACTACATCCGGTCTGTCCGAAATCGGACAACAGAAAAGCTTCGTCTCTGTATCCCAATACCGCTACGCTGTCTGTGCCGTACTTTTTCGCCAGATATAACATGGGCGGTATTCCTATGCCGCCACCAATAA
>JAEELH010000220.1 GCA_016288825.1 Lachnospiraceae bacterium
AGGTGATATTTTTCATAACCTCCTCGCCGCGAAGCGCTACACGCTCGTGAACTATACCCAGCTTGTCCGCAAGAGCCTCGCAGAAACCGTGGACCTTACCGCCACCGCCTACTACAAAGCATGCTGCAACCGGCTTATCTCCATTGAGACTGATTATCTTTTCGGCAACGGCTGTGGTGATCTTTTCCATGACTGGATCGGTGAGCTTGTGGACATCCTTGGCGTCAATTGTGTGCTCAAGACCCATTATGTCCGAATATGTGACTTTACCGCCCTCCACGGAATCCTTTTTGATCTTTTCAGCCATGGCAAAATCAACAAGAAGCGCCTGAACAATAACTTCGGTAAGTTCATCTCCCGCATAAGGGATCATGCCGTAAGCCGCAATGCTTCCGTCCTTGGTAATACAAATGTCGCTTGTTCCGGCTCCAACGTCCACAAGGGCAATATTGAGCATTCGAAAATTAAGGGGGATAGCTACGTTGATAGCTGCTATAGGCTCCAATGTCATATTGGAAACGGAAAGGCCAACCTTTTCAACGGCCGAATACAATCCGTCCACAACATCCTGAGGAAGGAAAGTTACAATGATCACCTCTTCGATCCTGGTAGCCTTGTGGCCCTCAAGATTGGTAAAAAGCTCTCCGTTAAGGTAATACTTCATGACAGAGTAACCCACACAGTAGAACTTGTATGGTCCGCCTTCGGACAAAAGATCCTGATGTGCCTGATCTATTCCGATGAGATCCAGGGTATTAAGATCCTCTCCCGTAACAACCTTTTCCTCATCAAAATTCATCTCTACCCTGGTAGTCACAGTCCTAAGGACACGACCAGCGGCAGCGATACATACTTCACTCAGAGGATAACCGAGATCTGTCTCAAGATGTTCCTTGACACGGCCGATTACGGAAGAAACCCTACCAATATCATGGATCTGACCATCAAGCATGGCTCTGGTCTCATGTTCCTCAGAATACTCTTGCTCAACATAAAACCCGGTATCTGTCTTATAACCCACAATTCCAACTACATTGCGGGTACCAATATCAAGTCCGAAAACGCACTTTTCACGATCTTCAACTTCAATCATGATCTTCTCCAAAAATAACGGTTAAATACTGTTCCAAAGCCTTTTGCCACAGCGCAGGCAAAAAAGCACAACATCTTGGGTCATTATATCACTCAAACCACTAAAAAACAAGCAGAGATACGAACCCCTGCCTGTAAAAATCAAAGTTTTAATTTTTCGAGAAGAGCCTCACATCCCTCCAAAACATCATCATATGTCTCATCGAAATTGCCGGTGTACCAGGGATCTGCAATATCCCTGTCACTTCCCGCAAAATCCAGCAACTTATAACACTTTCCATCCGGATCTCCACGAAGCATCCGCTCAAGATTGCGCATGTTCCAGCTGTCCATTCCGATTATATAATCGCTGTTTTCATAATCAGCCCAGGTGATCTGAGAAGCCCTGTGAGGAAGAACCGGCACCCCCACCTCTCTCATCTTCTGAACTGTTCCATGATGAGGCGGATTACCTATCTCCTCCCTGCTGGTAGCCCTACTGTCGATCTCAAACCTGTCCGCAATACCGGCCTTATTGACCATATCCTGTAAAACAAACTGCGCCATGGTGCTACGGCAGATATTGCCGTGGCAAACAAACAAAATCTTAATCATCCTGATGTTTCCTTTCTCCATGGCCGCCGAATTCCGGAGAGTGAGTACGCTTTTTGACTTTGTACAGGACTCCATCCGCTGTGGAGATCAGTTTGAACAACTCATCATGATCCTTGGGGTCACCCTCGGCACGACCAATACTGAGCAGGAGTTCAAGATCCGGTATACTGGGTACCGTGAATCTGAATGTATCCTCACTGTAGGAATCATCGTCATCGCTCAAGATAAGGAACTCATCTCCGCCATAACGGTAGCACCTGTCCTCACTGAAAACTGTCTTGAGCCATCTGGCCGTCTGCACCAGAACCTCATCTCCCGCTGCATGTCCGTAGGTGTCATTGATCTCTTTGAAATAATTGACATCTATCATATATGCGGTTACATGACTTCTGATGATCTTCGGAACATCCTCCTCCAAAGCCTTGCGGTTTCTAAGGCCCGTCAATCCGTCATGGCGATTGTTGTACTCCAACTGGTCTATAGTTTTATTGAGTTCCACCGACTGTTCCGATGTCCTTACCTCGGAGTAAAAACGCACGATCATCCCGGTTACGGTAACGATCAAAAGCAAAACGTAATTGAAGATATTCAGGCCCTTGGCGCCGTCAAAGCTATACGCATAACAATACAGACTTGCATAGATTGCGGTCGCAAAAATAAGGCTAACAAAAGGCTTTAGCGGTACAAAACAAACCATCATAAGCTGTACCGCAAAAAAAGTCAGGATCTGCTCATTCAAACTATAGTTACGACAAGCAACATACACGCCCCATGACGAAAGCAAAAGATAATAGCATACGTCAAATATTGCCACCGCTATATGGGGATATTCCTCATGCTTTTTCAGCCAAAAAGCACACAAGGCTCCGATAAGGCATGAAACAACACAGTAAGTGGCACTTCCTATGCTTACCCATGCGGCATGGTCAAATCTCTCACGGGTAGAAACAAACACTATAAGCGCAAGCGACTCAAACACAAGGATCACAAGACTCGTGCGCCAAATATTGTCCAAACTTTTTTTATCTACCGCACTTTGAACCTCGTGATCGATTTTCGGAAACAAACCATTAAGTAATCTTCCAGCCATATCAAACCTCAGCAGTTAAACCCGTCCTTTGAATCGCGACGCTTTTGTTCGGGGTGCTCCTCATAGTACTTTCTCTTGTCCACATACATCTTTTCATCTGCAAGCCGAAGGGCCGTCCTGATATTGGAGCTGTCTTTCTCCACATGTCCTCCGATGGCAAATGAAACCCTGTCGTAGTTTTCGGAACTGTCACGAACGGATTGGATCTTGTTGTTCAGAGCATCCTCACCTATTCCCTGAATGATGATAGCAAACTCGTCTCCTCCGGCACGGAAAATGGCAGACTCATCAAAGACCTCCCGGAGAGCTGATGCCGCATCCTGCAAAAGCTTATCTCCTGCAGCATGTCCGTCACTGTCATTAACTGCCTTAAGACCGTTAAGATCGGCAAAGATAACCGCCACCGAGATCGTAGTTCCCAGCTCGCCACTGTCCAGACGATCAACGAAATTGTTCATCTCATTACGGTTCATAACTCCGGTAAGCATATCTCTGGAACTGAGTTCCCTGAGCCTTTCTACCAGAAGATAGCCTCCTATTTCCGACCCAAGGATAAAAGTCATAAGTTCCAAAGTTTCCTTGATCCTGACGGAATCTTCGGAGTTGAAATTGATGGCCCACATATAACCAAGAAGATGCCCCTGGGAACGGAGAGGAAACAGAACTATGTTTTTTCCCCCAGCCGCTGTGATAGACTCGTACCACACAGGATTGCGTTCCTTGACAACTTCCATATCCTGTTCATTTTTAGCGATAAGGCAGTTGCTGCCGGCGATCACCGTACTCTCCCATGATTCTGCGATCGGATAAAAACTGTCATCCAGATAACGCTCCATGGGAAGAAGCTTGGTGTCTTCAGAAAAGGCCTCACAAAGGACACTGCAACTACGTGCGGTCTGATCCATCAGCATGATACAACAATGCTCCGCATCACAAAGCCTCTGGATATCCTTTATGATCTCATTCATTGTCGCACGGTAATCATTAGTGCCTCGAAGTTTAATACCTGTCTTAAGAACCGCAGAAGCGATATCTCCCGAGATATCAGACATCCTCTCCGCACTTGCCTCATAGTTTATTTCCATGGTATAAGTGCAATAGCATATGTTGCCATCTCTTTTACCGACAGGCAAAAAAGTCATATTAAACCATAAAGGAAGCCTGTCAGGATGTGCATAGGAATGCAGGCACTTGCCCTGTACGGCTGCCTTATAGCAATAATCTTCAAAATTCAGATCCCTAGTCAGGTAGTTAGTGTACTCTGCATTGGGAGTAAACTTGTCCGTGAGCATCTCCGCACCCGGCGCAGGATTTTCAATACTGTCAATGTACGCCCTGTTACCGGTTACAATTCGGTACTTGCCGGATTTTCCGTCTCCCAGATCTTCCACAGAGACCACACAAGTCATGGCTGCAATGTTGTCCACTAAAGCCTGAAACTCATCCATTCCCATTGCTATTCTCCTTTTTAAATGATATCAGCATGCAGTATAACATTCCTACCGAAACGATCATCATTATCACTTCTGTAATGGGTTGTGCCCATATCATACCATTAAATCCGATAAAATGGTTCATAAAAATGAGAAGAGGCACATATAAAATTAATTGTCTTACAACTGTGATCCCAAAAGCGTACTGTGGCTTGCCCATTGCCTGAAAGGAAGTACGGCTCATGGATATGGATCCAACAAAGGGAAGTATGAACATAATAGTCCGAAGAACCTTACTTCCCGTTGCAACTACCACCTCTGAATCTGAAAACAGACTTATAAGCTGTGGTGCAAATAATCCGAAACATATCATAACGCAGATCTCTACGCCACTGACCACAAGCACTCCTGCCCGGAGGATAGCCAACATCCTGTCATAATTTTTAGCTCCGTAATTATAACCCATAAGCGGCTGTGTTCCTGCCGCAAAGCCCTGGTAGATATAGTTTCCGAAGGTCATTATCTTCTGGGCCACTCCCATTGCCGCAACAGTAAGCTCTCCATATCCCACCGCAAGATTGTTATTAACAATGTATGCTATGGATGTCAGCAGCGTCTCAAGCGTTGCAGGAACGCCTACCCAGAATATTTCCTTTACAATATCCGAAGTCGGACTCAGATACTTCAAAGAAATAGAAAGCAGCGACTTTTTACTAAGATAGATCCAAACGGAGATCAGCATTCCTATTGCATTACCAAGGATCGTAGCGATAGCCGCTCCGCGGATCTGTAATCCCAAGCCGAAGATAAAGATAGGATCAAGTACGATATTGGACAACGTACCTGCCACCATACCCATGATAGAATATCTGACGGAGCCTTCACTTCGAAGGAGCTGTCCGAAGGTGTAATTACCCATGGTAAAGACACTTCCCAGAAGAAGTATCATTGCATAATCTCTGGTATATAAAAAAGTATTGTCTTTGGCCCCAAGGCCCGTAACGATACCGTCAATAAAAACCAGTCCAATGATGGTTACAATGATGCCTCCGATCATTGTAAACTCGAATCCGATAGTAAGGGTGTGGTCTGCCTTTTCCTTGTCACCTGATCCCAGGCTTCTTGCTATCAGTGATGATGCTCCCGTAGCTATCAAATTGGAGATCGCTATAGAGATCATCATGACCGGATAAGCCAGATTAACTGCCGCCAGTTGGTAGTCGTCCCTCATAAGGCCTATGAAATAGGTGTCCACCAGGTTATAGAGAACCATGATAAACATGCCCGCGATAAGAGGGACTCCCATCTTAACCACAGCCTTGGCCGGCTCTTCTTCACTAAGTGTATATAATCTACTGTCTTTCATGAAAAGAGCCTCTCTACCTGCTCTTTGATCATCTTGTGGCAATCTTCCTTAGTGCCACTGTTATCTATTACTACATCGCATTTCTCACGGAAAACAGAGTCCGAGAGTTGACTTGCCATTACTGAAGTGATCTTCTCATCCGAATAACCACGGTGCTCCTTTAGGCGTGCTCTTCGAACATCCTCCGGTGAGTATATATACCATAATTCATCACAGATAAGATCATATCTCTCCTCAATGAGAAGTGCGGCCTCCAGGATAAGAAGTTCACATTTTCCTAAAGTCCTCTCCTCATCAACGATACGACATACCTCTTTTTTGACTGCAGGATGTATTATCCCGTTAAGTATCCGGCGCCGCTCCTCTGACTCAAAAACAGCCTGCGCCATTGCAGCCCTATCCATGCTTCCGTCAGGTCCGATAACGGACTCCGGAAACACATCCGGAATATTAGCTTTTATCTCATCAAGGCACACACCTCCAGGCTCACAAAGCGAAGCCGCAAGCAGATCCGAGTATATGATATGGGCCCCGTATTCACTTTCCAAAAACTTAAGGACCATGGACTTTCCGCAGCCCACACCTCCTGTGATACCTATGAAATGCATGACACTCCTTATAATTATTCAAATTCGGCTGCGACATCCTTAAGATATCCGGTAACATTCAGATGCTGGGGACAAATACCCTCGCACTGACCACACTCGATGCAAGCAGATGCAGCGCCTGCCTCAATGGCCAGGGCCTTATACTCTTCCCTGCGAATCTCAGGCTTATTACCCTGCTTAAAAAGATTATACAGTGAAAAATACCTGGGAATAGGAATGTTCATGGGACAGCCATCAGTACAGTATGAGCATCCGGTACAGGGTATGGCTATATTGCCATTGAGGATGGAAACTACTTTTTCAATAGCTCCCAGATCACCCTCTGAAAGGGGCTTAAAATCCTCCATATATGATACATTGTCTTTCATCTGCTCCATATTGCTCATGCCGGAAAGTACCATCATAACATTATCCAGGCTTGCAACATAACGGATTGCCCAGGAAGGTACGGAAAGTTCCGGTTCCCTCTCCTTAAGGAGCGCTGCAGCCTCCTCAGGCACGTTAGCCAAAGTTCCTCCCTTGACCGGTTCCATAACGACAACCGGCTTTCCAAACTTTGTTGCCACCTCATAGCAGCGACGGGACTGAACATTTTCACTGTTCCAATCCAGATAGTTGATCTGAAGCTGAACAAACTCCATCTCCGGATGCTCAGTCAGGATCCGCTCCAAAAGTTCTGCTTTGTCATGGAAGGAAAAGCCTATATTTTTAACAAGTCCCTGATTTTTCTTGTCCACAATCCAGTTAAAAACATCAAGATCGTTATACTTTTGATAGTTACCGGACTCGATATCGTGGATAAGATAATAATCAAAATAGGTAGCTCCGGTCTTTTTCAGCTGCTCGTTGAAAACCCTGTCACGATCCTCCTTTGTCTCAATGAAGGAGGCGTGAAGCTTGGTCGCCAAGGTGTAACTGTCCCGGGGGTGCCTATCTACAAGAGCCTCTCTAGTGGCATTTTCACTGGCAAAGCCCATATACATCCAAGCTGTGTCAAAATAGGTAAAGCCATGATCCATGAAATAATCAACCATCTGCTTTACCTGTTCCACATCAATGGAATCCTCCTTACTCTCATCGAGTTTAGGCAGTCTCATCAATCCAAATCCCAACTTCTTCTTGACCATAATATCCTCCTTGTCATGTGTGGGGTCGGATCATCTCCGACATTGCCGTTATTTTGCATCATACCAGGTGTTACCCTGTGCATAACCAACCTCAAGAGGAACCGCAAGATCGGCAGCTGCCTTCATCTCTTCCTTAAGAATAGCCTCTACCTTTTCTATCTCATCTTCGTATGTCTCGATCAAAAGCTCGTCATGTACCTGAAGTATGAGTTTTGACTTAAGTGCCTCTGCTCTTAGTCTCCTGTCAACCCGAAGCATGGCTATCTTAATGATGTCTGCCGCCGTTCCCTGAATAGGTGCATTCATGGCAACACGTTCACCGAAGCTTCTCTGCATAAAATTAGACGAAGCAAGTTCCGGGATCGGACGCCTCCGATCATACTTAGTAAGAGCGTATCCCTTTTCTTTAGCAAAAGCAACAAGCTCATCTATGTACTGTTTCAGACCCGGATATGCCACAAAATAGTCATCAATATACTTCTGTGCTTCCTTGCGCCCAATGCCAAGATCCTCTCCAAGTCCGAAACTGGATATACCATATACTATTCCGAAATTTACAGCCTTGGCGTTACGCCTATCTAGATCTGTTACCTCAGAAGGATCCTTGTGGAAAACGAGGGCCGCTGTAGCCCTGTGAATATCCTGATCCTCCCTGTATGCCTGGATCAATCTCTCATCACCTGAAAGTGCCGCAAGAACTCTAAGCTCAATCTGGGAATAATCCGCATCTGCGAATACACATCCCTCTCTTGGCAAAAAGACCTTTCTTATCAGTCTTCCCAGTTCTATCCTAATGGGGATATTCTGTAAGTTCGGATCCGTACTCGAAAGTCTTCCGGTAGCCGTAACCGTCTGCTGGAACCTAGTATGTATCCTTCCGTCAAGAGCAATACAGCCTGCAAGACCATCCGCATAGGTACTCTTTAATTTTGTAAGCTGCCTGTATGAAAGAATGTCACGGATAACGGGCTGCTCCGGTGCAAGTTTTTCAAGAACATCGGCTGCCGTAGAGTAGCCGGTCTTAGTCTTCTTACCTCCGGGAAGTCCCATCTTTTCGAAAAGAATAACCCCAAGCTGCTTAGGAGAATTGATGTTAAACTCCTCTCCCGCCGCTTTAAAGATCTCCTTTTCAAGACGATCTATCTCCGAAACCAGACTATCTCCGTAATCCCGAAGAGCCTGAGCATCTATTGCTATCCCCTCAAGTTCCATACGATAAAGACAAAGCACAAGAGGATACTCGATCTCATTATATAGAGATAACATCTTTTCTTCTTCAAGCTTCTTCAACAGCGGATCTACGCATAAAAGCGGAATTGATGCCCTGTATGCTGCCAGTTTCCACACACCCTCGTTTTCAAGATCTGCTGCCTCTATGGCTTTCTTCTTTCCAAGAAGCTCCTCATAGGCCGGAACACTTTGTCCCAAAAACTCCCTGGCAACAATATCATGATCATAACTTCCCAAAAGAGGATTGTGAAGGTATGCGGCAATGCTCATATCAAACGCACCACCAGGACCGGACTCAAGGACGCTGCTGATACCGTCATTAAGCATCAGTGCCAGCGGATCTCCCTCCGGCTGACCGGTCTTTTCATTCATAGCCCAGACCGGAACCTTGTCCTCTTCGCTCCGCAGCCACTCTCTATCATCTCCGTATGCTCTCATGAGAAAATGGAGCGTATCCTTGATACCTGACATGCAAAGTCTGATATCAGACTCGTTAACTGTAGATAATAATCTGTCCAAACCCTGCAAAAGAGATGATCTGACAGAGGGCTCATGTGCATCGAACACATAGGTCTTATCCATCAGCGAAACGCCGATGACAAGCAGACTGCTGTCTGTTCCAATAATAGAAAGTCCAATATCGGACACCTCTCCGGATCCCACAAGTTCCATGATATCCGAAAAGGCAGCTGTAATTTTCTTTTCATCCGATACTTTATCAAACTCTATTGATGCGCTTTCCGATTTGGCTTCTCCGGAAAACTTCGAAAGAAGATTTTTAAACTCCCATTCCTTACATAAAGTAAAGGCATCTGGAGTATAAATATCTCCCAGCTTTGCACTGTCAGAGTCCCAATCGATCTCGGCATCAGTAATTATGGTAGCCAGGGTCTTGGACATAACCGCTGTCTCATATTCCGCCTTGAGATTTACTGAAGCTCTCGGAGGCTTTAACTCATCTACATGCTCAAAGGCATTTTCGATAGAATGGTACTGCTGGATAATGGCTGTAGCAGTCTTTTCTCCGATCCCGGACACACCGGGGATATTATCCGAAGTATCTCCCATAAGTGCCTTGACATCAATGAATTCAAGGGGACTAACACCCTTTTTCTCAAGAACATCGGCAGCATAATAGTTTTCTACGGTAGTCTGTCCCTTGCTGGTCTTGGGAATAGCGATCTTGATATGCTCATCTGCAAGCTGTAAAAGATCCCTGTCTCCCGAAAGGACTGTCACCTCATAACCCAGACTCTGGCATTTTTTAGCCAGGGTTCCCAGGATATCATCAGCTTCGATGCCTTCCTTGGTAACAACCGTAATACCCATGGCCCTAAGCAATTCCTGTATCATGGGCACCTGGGACTTGAGTTCCTCCGGCATAGCATGACGGGTGCCCTTGTATGCTTCAAACATCTTGTGCCTGAAGGTTGGGGCATGGAGATCAAAAGCTACGGTGAGGATGTCCGGCTGTTCCTCGGCGATAAAACGCTGCATTATGGTTATGAATCCGTAGACTGCACCGGTATGGACTCCTGCGGAATTCGTAAGATCAGGTAAACCGTAAAAGGCTCGATTAAGAATGCTGTGGCCATCTATTAATAGTACTTTCATTTACTATCCTCAATTGCTGTAACTTGATATGGTACCCTTGGCGACTCGCTCTCGCTCCTTGTTTGTTGGTCACGTTACATAAGATGCCACTTCGTGCCATCTAAGTAACGACCACAAACGAGGGTCGCTACGGGTACCATATACAAGTCACAGCATTTACGTTGCGTAATATAATTAATCAATAGTTCGGGTCTGCGTCTTAAGCCAAGCCTTTTCCTTGTCGTTCAAGTGAGGGGCGATCTTTTCATAGACTGCCTTATTGTACGCGTTCAGGGTGGCTTTTTCGTACTGAGTCAGCATCTCGGGAATGATGGCTTCGGGGTCGTAGGGCGCAAAGGTCAGGTTTTCGAATTCGAGGAACTGTCCGTATTCGGACTTGGGTCCCTTTACGCACAAAAGCTCGTTTTCAAGTCTGACACCGTACTTGTTTTCCTCATATAATCCGGGTTCGTCTGTTGTGATCATGCCCGGCTCAAGAGGCCAAACCCTGTCTCTGTCCTTCTGCTTCCAACGGAAGGAATTGGGTCCCTCATGAACATTAAGGATATGTCCCACACCATGTCCGGTACCGCAGCGGTAATCAAGGGCTTCATCCCACATGATACCTCTGGAAAGAACGTCGAGATTCTGGCCCGTTGCTCCCTCCGGGAAGTGCGCTGCCATAAGGCGAAGATGGGCACGAAGTGTCAGGGTATATGCCCTCTTCTCTTCATCGGTAAGCTTACCAAGGGCAATAGTCCTTGTTATGTCCGTACTTCCCGTCATGTAGTGCCCACCCGAATCAACAAGATAGAATCCGTGAGGCTCCAACTTTGAGAAGCTTTCCTCGGTAGCGCTGTAATGCATCATTGCAGCATTGGGTCCATAAGCCGAGATCGTATCAAAGGAAAGATCAAGATAATCAACACTTTCCCTGCGAAGGGACTCCAGAACATCTGATACGGAAAGCTCTGTAAGTTCTTCATGTCCGATCTTGGACTTAACATAATATATGAATTTAGTAACAGCAACACCATCAAAAATGTGTGCTTCTCTGGTGTTCTCGATCTCTGTCTTATTTTTGATAGACTTCATAAGACGTGAAGGATCTGCATCATAGACGATCTGAGTACGGGAAGGGATAAGATCGATAAGTCTTGCATTGACTATCTCGTCATCAACAAGTATCTTTTTGGACTTAACCTTGCGGATATCCTTGTAGATGTCATCATAATCTCTTACCGTGATCTCTGCTCTCTTAAGGTAGGCTTTGACACGGCCGTCAACTGCCTTCTTTTGAATATAAAGAGTTACTCCCTCCTTAGTCATAAGAAGGTATGACATAAACACCGGAACATTGGGGATGTCGCTTCCCCTAAGATTGAGGATCCACGCAATGTCGTAGAGACTGGTAACAAGATGCGCATCTGCTCCTGCCGCCTCAACCTTGTC
Organism: Lachnospiraceae bacterium; assembly: GCA_016288825.1. Taxonomy (GTDB): domain Bacteria; phylum Bacillota; class Clostridia; order Lachnospirales; family Lachnospiraceae; genus Weimeria. The sequence continues at coordinate 11,586 of JAEELH010000220.1, forward strand.
ATACAGTCTTTTCAGCTTGCTTTTGATACTCTCTCCCGCATATCTTTTATGAAGCACCCATGCCTTTTCACAGGAAAGCTGGGGACGCTCCTTCCAGATGATATCTACAAGATCATATCTCATATCAATGGTCGCCTTGCACTCGTCGGCAATCTTCTTATAAGATTCGTGGATCCTTCCGGAGATCAATCTCCCGTCATAACCCAGGACCATTCCCTTTTTCTTTGCAGAAAGAGCCTCCTTAAGGTATTCTTCCACGGTAGGAACACCGTCAACGCCCATCTTCATAAGCTCGATGCCGGTGCCTTCGATTTCTCTGGCTGCCTGGATAAAATATCTTCCGTCTGCCCAAAGCGCAGCCTCCTTCTGGGTCACTACCAGATTTGAATTCTCGCCGGTGAATCCACTAACAAAAGCGATCTCCTTGAAATGCGCACCGACATATTCTGAAGAATGAAAATCAGACATAGGTACCAAGTAAACATCTATACCATGTTTTTTCATTTCTTTTCTGAGTGCTTCCAAATTCTTACTATCCATCTTTTCCTCTTTCTATATACTTGTTCTTTATATGCCGCATATGACCTAGTACACCATGCACCAATTAACTGTACATTATTGCGAAGATCAGAATTTCCGGTTACAAGGCGCTTGAGAGAGGCGATGCGTGTGCATCGTCGATTGAAAGCAACGCAGTAACAGGGAATTCTGGCAAGCAGAATGTGC
>JAEELH010000221.1 GCA_016288825.1 Lachnospiraceae bacterium
ACATGTTTTCCTCGATAGCCTTTTCGATGTCTTCCGGTGTTGCCTGGATCTCGATATCCTGGGAGTCTTTCTTGATAGAGTATATCTGCTGCAATGTGCGGTCGCTACCAATCTTGCGGAGTGCCTGATTTACTATCTGCTCAAGATAAACCTGCTCGATCTTCTTTGGTAGGAAATCTCCGAACCGCTCTCGCATCTCAGGAGTTTTTAAGTTCTGAACGAGAGTGCGATATGGAGTCTGTGGCTCCTGGATGATCGCCTCTGATATCAGATACTGCTGAAGAGGATTAAGGAGGTTATAATGCTCCCTTGCAAGATCACTCTCCTGCTTTTTGATAAACACCTTTTCCGGGTTATCGTACCACTGCTCAAGGTCGATATTATCGGATGTAGCTTCGATAGAGACTGTCGTATATTTTTTACACTTAATAGTCTCGAGTACCGTCATGAGCGGGATATCTGCACATACAGAAATCGTATCCGGTGGAAGGTTTGGATCTGAGATACCCTCATATCCAAGCTCTTTTGCTGCCCGATCAATCTTCGTCGCTGCCGCTATATAATGAGTTGTCATCCCCTTTGTATCTGCCTGTCCACGCATATATTCATCAATGAATTTTGTGAAAAATGAGGTGGGCTTTGCGCGATAAGGGTTGTAACTTGGCAACTTTTTGAAGATGGCTTCGTAGCCGGACTGCATCAGATCATCGTATTCAGCTGAAATGGTTCTGTGACCGGCGGATATCCTTGATTTGAGATAAGATTCCATCAAATCTGCCATATAAAGCTGGTATTCGGTATATGTTATGCTACCGTTTTTCCAGGCTTCATATTTGTCTATGACATCCTTCTGGTCATGTTCTTCAGGTTCTTGTTTGGTCATCAGTTTCCTCCTTTCTGACTAGATCAAATAGAGCCGCATCATGCCTTACGCATTCAACCGCCTCTATCCATCGTGATGCTTCAAAGAATGTCGTTGGAGATATCTCCCGTGACAGATTGTAAGCATCAACGATTCCCGAGGAGGAATTGATTCCCTTTAAATCTTTCATACCCTTTCCTCCTTTACTTAACAGTTATCATGATAAAAAATGATAGAAACAAAGAAGGATAAGGGTTCCATACCGTTTATATTTAATTGCGCTCACGAACATCTTAAATATAGCACAGGGAACATATTTTTGTAAAGCCACTAAATATAGTAGTTTCACGGGATTTTTGTCATATAAACCCCATATATACAATATCTTAGAAATGTTTCACGGGTTTTTCTTTATTATTTGGTTTTGCGTTAGCATGTAAATACCACGTTACCAGTCACGAGTTCATTCACATTTTATGTATGCTACTTTACAGTAATGGGGAAATTGCATATTGGGTTTTATTTTTTAGGAGGTAACGTTATGGGTATTAAGACAAACGGAATGAATTATGATGAGTTTAAGAATGAGATCCTTTCCAAGATTAAGGATTTTCTGCCGGAGAAGTATGCTGATGCAGAGGTTTCCATCCAGCAGGTAGTAAAGAACAATGATCAGAAGCTTGACGGGCTTACAATCAGACTGGACGATTCCAATGTTGCTCCGAACATTTATCTCAATAAGTATTTTGAGCAGTACGAGGATGGTAAGAGCATGGATGAGATCCTTGCTGATATTGCTAACATCCGCACTTCACATGAGGATTTTAATGTTTTTGATGTAAACGAGCTTACTGACTTTGACAGTGTTAAGGGTCGTATTACATGTCGTCTTGTGAATGCAGAGCAGAATGCGGAGTATCTTTCTGATAAGCCGTATACCAGGATAGCAGATCTTGCAGTTACTTATCATGTCGCTATCGGAAAAGAAGATGGCGCTCTTATGTCTTCTCCTGTTACAAACAGACTTATGGAGGCATATGGAGTTGATGTTGAGCAGCTCCACCAGGTTGCACTTGAGAATATGAGTGTACTTTCACCGGCCAGCTTCAAGAGCATGACGGAGACTATGGTAGACATGATGCTCCCGGATATGATCAGGAGCGGAATGAGTGAGGAGGAAGCAAGAAATGCTGTAGCAAGTATGCTGCCCCCTACTCCTGATGATATGCTCTATGTTCTTTCCAACGAGGATAAACTCCACGGTGCGGCAGTTGTCCTTAACGAGAAGGTGATGGACGATATTTCGGAAAGATTTGGACCGGACTTCTACATCCTGCCTTCAAGTGTCCATGAGGTACTTATCGTGCCTAATAATGGCGCCGACCTTCTTACCCTTGAGAATATGGTACAGGAGGTCAATGCCACACAGGTTGCACCGGACGAGCGCCTTTCTGATCACGTATATGTATATGATGCAAAGAAGCACATTGTACGTATTGCGGATAAGACGGAAAGAGCAGCGGCTTAAACAAAATGATTTTTATAAAACCCATTACTGCATAGCAAAAAAAGAGGCAGACCATTATGGCCTGTCTCTTTTCTTTTTCGTTTATGCGGCAAGTATCTGGATGTCAGCACCGCCAAATACGGCTTTTACATCCTCGTGATCTACAGATGCGAGTAGAACGTGGTCATACCCTGATGCATTATCCTTTATTATGCCTATAAGGTCAGAAAGGACATCCTTATCGCAAACTG